>JALYQH010000121.1 GCA_030855945.1 Pseudomonadota bacterium
GCCGCGTGCGCGACTTTGCCCATGCTGCGGGCGCCTCGGCGATCGACACCGGCGTCGCCGACCGCGCGCTCGACCGGCTCGAGATCGACCGGCTCGGCCTCGACGCGATGGACCGCCGCTATCTAACGATGATCGCCGACCTCTACGGCGGCGGCCCGGTCGGGGTCGAAACCCTCGCCGCCGGCCTCAGCGAACCGCGCGACACGATCGAGGATGTGATCGAGCCCTATCTCATTCAGCTCGGCCTCATCGCGCGCACCGCACGAGGCCGCTGCCTCAACGGGCGCGGCTGGACCCACCTCGGGCTCAATCCGCCAGCCGGCGCCCAAACCGGCCTGTTCGATATCGGTGACGGAGTGAAATGATGCGTTTGATTGCCTTGGCCGCCGCAACCCTGATCGCGGCCCCTGCCACCGCTCAACCGCGACCCGCTCCGGCTCCCGTCGATTACACCAAGTCCGCCAACTGGCTCTGCCTGCCCGGCCGCACCGACGGTTGCACCACGCCGCTGCGCACCACTGCCCTGGGTCCCAAGGGCTATGGCTCGACCGGCCTTTCGACCGTCGCCAAAACTCCGCCGGTCGACTGCTTCATCGTCTATCCGACCGTCAGCCGCGATTCGGGGATGAACAGCGATCTCGTTCCGGGCGACGGCGAGGAAAAAGCATCGATCGTCAGCCAGTTCGCGCGGCTCGCCGGCGCGTGCCGCACCTTCGCCCCGGTGTACCGCTCGATGACGCTCGGCGCGGTCACCGCTGCTGCCGCCGGCGCCAATGTCGCCGGTCCGGCCATGCTTGCCTATGGCGATGTCCGCGCCGCGTGGCGCAACTATCTCGCCACCCGTAACCAGGGACGTCCGTTCGTGCTCATCGGCCACAGCCAGGGCTCGCTGATGCTCCAGCAATTGCTCGCAAACGAGATTGAAGGAAAGCCCGCAGCGGCGCGGATGAAGCTGGCGATCATCCCCGGCTTCAACGTGATGGTGCCGCAGGGTAAGACCGTCGGCGGCACGTTCAAATCGACACCGATCTGCTCGTCGCCGACACAGATCGGCTGCGTGATGAGCTGGGTCAGCTTTCGCGAGCGCAACGCGCCGCCGCCCGGCGCGATCTTCGGCTATGCCGACAAGCCCGGAATGACCGTCGCCTGCACCAATCCGGCGCGGCCCGGCGCGGCCGGCTGGGTGCCGCTCGATTCATATTGGAATACTCGCTCGTCGCTTCCCGTCCCCGGCGGCCCGATCGCCTGGTCGTCCGAAGGCGCGCCGCCGACCCCGTTCGTCCGCACCGAGGGGCTGGTGTCGGCGCGCTGCGTCAACGACGGCCCGCGCGGCTATCTGTCGATCCGTACCAATGCCGACCCGGCCGACAAGCGCACCGACCGCGTCGGCGGCGAGGTTGGGGTGCTCGGCTTCTTCCTTCCCGGCTGGGGGATGCACATGATCGACATCAACGCCGCCCAGGGCGACATCCTGCGCCAGATCGAGCGCGCCGGCCGTCGCTGATCGGGAACAGCTCCTCCCTCGGCGGCCGCCTCGGGGTTGATTGGAGGAGTCGGGGATGGTTAAGGCGGGGGCGATGAAGCTTTCCGACTTCGATCACCCCTATCGCGGCGGCTTCGTTGGCGCCGAGCATCGCTTCGCGCTGACCGTCTATTTCGAGGATACCGACACCGCCGGGATCGTCTATTACGCCAATTATCTCAAATATATGGAGCGCGCGCGGTCCGATATGCTCCGCGCCGTCGGAATCGATCAGCAGGCCGCGCTCGACGCGGGCGAAGGGGTCTATGCGGTCGCCGACGTCGCCATCCGCTACCGCCGCCCGGCCCGGCTCGGCGACGATCTGGTCGTTGTCAGCAGCATCGACACCGTCCGCGCTGCGTCGGTCGCCATTCATCAGCGAGTCATGCGCGGAGCTGAAACAATCACCGACGCGCGGCTCACCGCTGCTTTTCTTACGCCCGACGGCCGGCCCCAGCGCCAGCCGCAGGAGTGGACCGAGCGGTTCCGCGCCATCGCTGCCAAGGGGATAGAATGACCACCGTTCCGACCGCCGACCTGATGTCGCCGATGACCCTGTTCCTTCAGGCCGATATTGTCGTCAAGGCGGTGATGATCGGGCTGCTCGCGGCCAGCGTGTGGACCTGGGCGATCATCTTCACCCATGCGCTGCGCCTCAGGCGGATCAACCGCCAGACCGAGGCCTATGAGCGCGATTTCTGGGCGGCGAGCGACATCGACAGCTTCTTCGACAAGCGCGGCAAGGAGCCGCTTCCGACCGCCGCGGTGCTCGGCGCCGGGCTCGACGAATGGCGCCGCTCGACCCGCGGCGTGGTCGTCGACCGCGCCGGCACTCGGGAACGGCTCGCCAGCCGGATGAGCGCCGCCGTCGCGGCCGAGCTCGACCGGCTCGGCGACCGCCTCAACATCCTCGCCACCGTCGGCTCGGTCGCGCCGTTCGTCGGCCTGTTCGGAACGGTGTGGGGGATCATGCGCGCCTTCACCGCCATCGCGGGCGCCAACAACACCAGCCTCGCGGTGGTCGCCCCGGGCATCGCCGAGGCACTGTTCGCCACCGCGATCGGCCTGTTCGCGGCAATCCCCGCGGTGATCGCCTATAACCGGCTGAGTCACGGCCTCGACCGGCTCGACGCCCGCCTCGGCCGCTTCGCTGACCGCTTCCACGCGACGCTCAGCCGCGAGCTCGAAGTCGAGACTGGAAGCGGCCACTGATGGGCGCCAGCCTGCCTTCCTCGCGCTCGCGCCGCCACGGCCACCGCCGCGCACCGATGTCCGAAATCAACGTCACGCCGCGCGTCGACGTGATGCTGGTGCTGCTGATCATCTTCATGGTCACTGCCCCCTTGCTCGTCGCCGGGGTGCCGATCGACCTGCCCGAAAGCCGCGCCGGCGCGCTCGACCAGCAGGCCGAGCCGGTCCAGATAACCCTCGACGGTGACGGCGCGATCACCATCGACGATGCCCCGGTCGCCGAGGCCGGGCTGGCGGCCGCGCTGGCCGGGATCGCCGCCCAGCCGCAACCGGCCGAGGGCCGCCGCATCTACCTCCGCGCCGACCGCACCCTCGATTACGGCCGGGTCATGCGGGTGATGGGCGAGCTCAACCGCGCCGGCCTGAACCGCGTTGCTTTGGTCTCGGTCGGCGGCGACGAGTGAGCATTGAGCGCGCCGAGCTCGCCGGGACCGGCTTCGCGCTGGCGCTGCACGTCGCGCTGGTCGCGGCGCTGTCGCTCCACTTAGCGCAGGTCGACACGCCGCCCGAGCCGCCGTCGATGGAGGTCGAGCTGGTCGATGAGGTCGGCCTTGCCGCCGCCGCGCCGCTCGCCGTGGTGACTCCGCCGCCGGCCAGCGAGGCGCCCGAGATCGGCGAGGCCGAGC
>JALYQH010000240.1 GCA_030855945.1 Pseudomonadota bacterium
GTCGAACAGGACGCCAAGCTCCGCGACGTAGCGGTTGGGGCCAATCTGCTCGCGCTCGACAATGATCGAGGCAACCAGACCGTCGAGCGTCGAATCGCTCAGCGTCGGCGCTTCGCTGATCGGGCGCTTGTTGGTCTTGGCCCATAGCGCCTTGAACCCCTCGCGCTGGGCGATCCGCCAGCCGGCAAAGCGCGCGCTCGCCGCGTCCTTGCCGCCGACATCGACGTGAATCCCGGTGATTTCGAGCGTGCCGCTACTGTCGATCGGCAGGATTCCGCGCTCGCCGGATTCGAGTTGCGCGAGCAGCGTTCCCCCGGTGGCGGCGGCGGCAAGAGCAACGAAAAGGATGAGGGCGGTGCGCCGCGGCGAAGGCATGAGCGCGCTTTTGGCGACAATGGCGTGGAAATCCAAGCCCGATGTAGCTAGGCGCGCTTCTTATGACCCAAAAGCCGCTCACTTACGCCGATGCCGGCGTGTCGATCGCCGCCGGGAATGCGCTGGTTAAGGCGATTGCACCGCTTGCAAAATCGACGGCGAGGCCGGGCGCCAATGCCGAACTTGGCGGATTCGGCGGCTTTTTCGACCTGAAGGCGGCGGGCTATGACGATCCGCTGCTGGTCGCGGCCAACGACGGCGTCGGCACCAAGCTCAAACTGGCGATCGAACTCGGCAAGCACGGCGGCGTCGGCATCGATCTCGTCGCGATGTGCGTCAACGATCTCATCGTCCAGGGCGCCGAGCCCTTGTTCTTCCTCGATTATTTCGCCTCCGCGAAGCTCGATCCCGTGGTCGCGGAAGCGGTGGTCGCATCGATCGCCGCCGGCTGCCGCGAGGCGGGCTGCGCGCTGATCGGCGGCGAGACGGCGGAGATGCCGGGAATGTATGCGCCGGGAGACTATGACCTTGCCGGTTTCTGCGTCGGCGCGGTCGAGCGCGGCGCGGTGCTGACCGGCAACCGTGTTGCGCCGGGAGACATCCTGCTCGGTCTTGCCAGCTCGGGCGTTCATTCGAACGGTTTCTCGCTGGTCCGGCGGCTGATCTCCGACAATGGCTGGAAGCTCGACCGCCCGGCGGTGTTCGACCAGGAGCGGTTGCTCGGCGACCTGCTGATCGAGCCGACACGGATCTACGTGAGCAGCCTTTTGCCGCTGGTTCGCGAGGGCAAGATTGGCGCGCTCGCCCATATCACCGGCGGCGGATTACTCGAGAATATTCCAAGAGTTATTCCCGACGGCTCCCACGCCATTGTAAATGCGGACGCGTGGCCCCTACCCCGCCTGTTCGCGTTTCTGCAGGCCGGCGGTACGATCGAGCCGGGCGAGCTGGCGCGGACCTTCAACTGCGGCATCGGCATGGTGGCCATCGTCGGCGGGGAGAACGAAGCCGAGGTGACCACTGCGCTGGAGGCGGCAGGCGAAACCGTCCACCGCATCGGGCGCATCGAAACGGGGATGCGCGGCTGCACGGTGCGCGGGTCGGTTGACACGTGGAGCGCCCGCGACGATTGGAGCGCGACCTACCATCATGCCTGAGCGGAGCCGGGTCGCGATCCTGATCTCGGGCCGCGGCTCGAATATGGCCGGGTTGATCTACGCCGCGCGGGCCGACGACTGCCCCTACGAGATTGCCTTGGTCGGCAGCGACAAGCCCGGCGCACCCGGCCTGGCGCTGGCCGAGGCCGAAGGAATGAATGTGCTGCGCCTGCCCGCCCCCGCCGAGGACAAGGCGGCCTTCTTCGACGCGCTGGACCAATCGCTCGGCGATGCCGGCATCGACCTGGTCGCGCTGGCCGGTTTCATGCGGATCATTCCCGACCACTTCCTGAAGCGATGGGAAGGCCGGATCGTCAACATCCACCCGTCGCTGCTGCCCAGATATAAGGGCCTCGGCACCTACGAAGCCTGCCTCGCGGCGAACGACAAGGTCTCGGGGGCAACGGTGCATCTGGTCACTCCAGAGCTCGATTCGGGCGAAATCCTCGGCCAGGTCGAGGTTGCCGTGCTGCCGGACGACACGCCTCAAACGCTCGCCGAGCGCGTGCTGATCGCCGAGCATCAGCTTTATCCGCGCGTAATAAGCCAATTTCTCGGCCGCACCCGCGATTTCGATTGGATCACGCAGCACGTCGGCGAGCTTGCGCTGAGCTTGCCCGAGACCCGGTTCCAGACATCGCACGGTTCGCCCGGCTGGAAGGTTGGGAGCCAGAGCAGCGGCAAATTCTTCGCCATCATGTGGAACCGCCATCACGGCGAGGAAGCGGTCGGAGTGCTGGTTAAGTGCAGCGGGCAGGACGAGATGGCCCAGCTCATCGACGCCGAGCCCGATCTTTATTTCCGTCCTGCCTATTACGGGCCGTCCGACTGGATCGGGATCAAGCTCGACCGGCCTGGCGTCGAATGGGATCATGTCGCCGACTGGCTGCAGCGAAGCTGGCTCGCGCTCGCCCCGCCCCGCCTGACCAAATTGATTCGCGCCGCGGACGCGTTTTAAGGAGTTTTCGACATGGCCCCGCCGACCGAAAGCGAAGAGAAAACGCGTCGCCGCCGCAGGATTGCGCTCGGCGAAGTGATTGCACTGGCAGCCCTCATCCTGTCCGGGCTTGGCCTCTGGAACAATTGGCGGGCCGGCGACGAGAAACCGGCCGTGGTCGTCGACCGGGCGCCGAAGCCGATCGCCCTCGTCCTGCGCGGAACGGTGGAGGATGAGCGCAAGGTTATGCGCCTCGCTCCGTTGGAAGGCAGCCACGCGATCGATCAGTTGAAAATCAGCGCCGTCGCGCCAGGCAAGGGCGATGCGTCGTTCGGCAGCGATCCGATGCTGTCGGCGGCGATGGTCGAAACCTGGCTTCCCGCGGACGTCAAACGGGACGCCGGCGGCGGCCTCACGCTCAGCATCGTGACGCGCTATATCGA
>JALYQH010000248.1 GCA_030855945.1 Pseudomonadota bacterium
CGATCCCATCCCGAACTCGGCCGTGAAACCAGACTGCGCCGATGGTACTTCAGCTTAAGCTGCGGAAGAGTAGGTCGTCGCCAGGCTTTGAAGCCAGCGTTTATCGAGAGCCCATTTACAATTTTGAAAAAGCCGCTGCCGGGTTAACCCCCAGCGGCGGCTTTTTTGATTGGTTGGCGCGGGATGGAGCAGCCCGGTAGCTCGTCAGGCTCATAACCTGAAGGTCGTTGGTTCAAATCCAACTCCCGCAACCACCACAAAAGGTCCGCTTCGGCGGGCCTTTTTTTGTTGCCCCGAACACTTGATCCGGGGCCTGCCTTCCTAGCCCCCACCCCGCTTTCAAGCGGGTTTTTTGTGCCTGCGGAAGATCGATCGCGCGTCGCTGAACCGCCGCAGTGGTTGCCGCGTTGGCGCCGAAAGGATCGCCCGATGACATCCGACCTGTTCGACACCGCGCCTATTGTCGGTCTACGCCTGGAGGAGGCGTTCATCACGTGCGAGCAGGAGCGCGGTCTCCTCGAACAGATTGAAGCGCTCGACCTCGCGCCGTTCCGCTTCCATGGCTGGACCGGGAAGCGGCTGACGCGTTCGTTCGGTTGGCGCTACGATTTTGACGATGCCAGCTTCCGCCAGACCGATCCGCTGCCCGGCTGGCTGATCCCCATTCGCGACCGCGCCGCGCGCTTCGCCGGGCTGAGGCCGGACGATTTCCCTCACGCGCTGGTGACCCGCTACGATGTTGGCGCCGGCATCGGTTGGCACCGCGACCGTCCGCAGTTCGACAAGGTCGTCGGCATCTCGCTCGGAGCGCCGGCAGTACTGCGGTTTCGCCAGCGGACTCCGTCGGGCTTCCGCCGCGTCCGGCTCCCGCTCGAACCTCGCTCCGCCTACCTGCTCTCGGGCGAGGCGCGGCAGGAGTGGGAGCATGGCATTGCGCCGGGCGAAGCGTTTCGCTGCTCGATCACCTTCCGGTCCTTGCGCGAGGTCGCGGCGAGCTAGCTAGCGGTTTGCGCGGCTCGCCGGGACGATAGCGTTCGCTTGCGGCAGCAGCGACCTCGGCGTCGGTGAACGGTACCGGCAGCAATCTGCCGTCGGCATAGGCCTGCGCCTGATCGTCGAAGTGCGGTGAGGCGGGGTTGCCGTTGACCCCGCCGACCGTCACCGCGAAAGCGCGAGGGCTCGCGCCGAACTCGACTACCGAGACGAAGCTGTTGCCGCTGGTGCCATAGCGTTCCTTCGTGCCCGGGTAGGTGCGCGCGCCGAAGGAGGCGAGGCTGCCCCAGTCGGCCGACGGGAAAGCGACCGCAATGCTTGGCTTGGCATCATCGAATTTTTGCACGATCGCGCCGTCGTTGCGCTGGTAGCGGTTGATGTCGCCCCATTTGACCCGCCAGCCGCCATAGAGACTGGTGAGCTTGGCCATCGCCGCCTCGAGCGCCGCAAGCTTCCGCGCGGCCGGCGCCGCGACCATCCGGGCATAGGCGACCTCATCGCCATTAGTCGGTCGGTCCGCGCCCATCACGTCGGCCCACAGCGTCTCGCCCCAATGGATTGCCAGCGTCTGCGCTTCGCTGTCCTTGCTCCAGCGCCGGTCCCAGCCGCGCAGCAGCGCGATCGGCGCCGCGAGGCGGGCGCGCCGCGTATCGCTCTCCGGCATGGTCTCGAACGCGGCGAACAGCCGGGACAGGAGCCGATCGAAGCCGGGATTGTCGCGGTCATAGGCGGCGGCGATCAGCTTCTCGGCGGTGAAAGCGCGTTCGCGCTCGAGCACGTCGAGCGCATGGTCGGTCCGCGCATTCCAGCCCCATTGGTCCATGTAACGCGGGTAGGCCGCCGCGCTCAGCGTGCCCTTGCCCGCCGCCGGCCACGGCGCGTCATTGACGTTGAATGCATAGCCCGATGCCGGGTCGATCACATTGGGCAGGCTGGCGACGCTATGCAGCCCCTTCCAGTCGGTAGCGGGGTCGCTGCCGTTGACCACCCCGCGATAGTCGAAGCGATTGTCACGGACGGGCACATATTGCGGGTGAAGATACGCGATGCGGCCTTGGGCGTCGGCGAATAACGTATTGTTCGAGGAATTGGCCTTGCGCTCGGACACGGCCATGAATTCGGCCAATGACTTCGCTTTGGTCCGCAAGAAGCTCTGCTCTAGCGCGGCGACCGGATTGTCGAGGATGGCGTAGGCGATCCATTTGTCCTTGTCGGCGCGGACGATCGGCCCGTGGTGCGTCCGCCAGGTCGTGAAGCGTCGCGTCGTTACCCCGCCATCCGCGCCCCGCACGCGAATGTCGACTGGCCTAGCTTCGAGCGGCCGCACCTCCTCGCCGTAGCGATAGCCGCGCTGGCCATCGGGCAAAGCGACGATCGTCTCGGCGAACTCGTCGCGATTATCGAGCCCGCTCGACGTGTGCATCCAGCCGGCATGGGCGTTGAATCCTTGGTAGACGAAGAATTGCCCCCAGGTGACCGCGCCATAGACGTTGAGCCCTTCGTCGCTGGTCATCTGGACGACGTCGCGGAAGAAGAAGCTGGTGTGCGGATTGATCAGCAGCAGCGCCTTGCCGCTTGCGGTGCGTTTTGGCGCAATGGCGATACCGTTCGACCCTTGCGGCTCTGCGCGCGGCGGACGGATCGAACTGACCGCGACCGGCGCGCCGTACAGCGCTTTCAGGCCGTCGAGGCTGACATATTCGATGTCGCCCCCGATGCTGCCTTCCGAAAAGCTCAGCGCCATCCACGGCTCGAACCGCGTCAGTACCCGCGGGCGCACGTCGGGATGAGTTGCGAGATAATGATTGAGGCCGTCGGCCCAGCCGTTCATCAGCGCGCGCAGCCACGCCGGGCTGCGCGCGTAATCGGCCTTGAGCCGCGCCTCGTCGACCCACAACCGCTGGCGCAAATCTTTCCATAGCGCCGACTCACCTTCGGCCTCTGCCAGGCGCCCGAGGCTGGTGAGGTAATTGGTCTCGACGCGGTTGAAGTCGTCCTCGGCCTGGGCATAGGCCATGCCGAACACCGCGTCGGCATCGGTCGCGCCGCGGACGTGCGCAACGCCCACCTGGTCGCGGACAATGGTCACGCCCTGAGCGCGTTCGGCCAAGCGTGCGCTCTCGCTGGTCGCCCCCCATGCCGGAGAGGCGAGCAGCAGTGCTCCCGCCAGTGCAATCCGCTTCATATTCGCGTCCCCGATGCCGCCATTTCGGCAATCCTGTCGCTTGCGCGCTTCCGACGCAACCGAACCGGCTGCGAAACGCTTATCCGCCATGACCAATCAAAGCTCAGCAAGCGGCGGCCGCTGGTGGACCGTCCAGCGCGGCGCCGGCCCGATCCTGGCCGCCGCGATCCATGATGGCCACGGCCTGCGCGCCGATGTCGCCGAAGCGATGAAGCTCGCCGATCTCGACCGGCTGCGCGAGGAGGATCCGTTCACCGGCCAGGCGATCGTCGACGTGCCGACGCACATCATCGTCCACCGTTCGCGCTTCGAATTCGACCTCAACCGCGGCGTCGATGGCGCGGTCTATGAGACTCCCGACCAATGCTGGGGCCTTGATGTGTGGCACCAGCCGCCCGAGCGCGCGCTGGTTGAACGCTCCCTCGGCATTCATGCCGCTTATTACCGGATGCTCGGCCATTTGCTCGATGAGGTCGCCGCCGACCACCCGCGCTTCGTGATGATCGACGTCCACAGCTACAATCACCGCCGCGACGGGCCAGACGGCGCGCCCACTCCGCAGAGCGATGCGCCGGACATCAATATCGGCACCTTCTCCATGCCGCGCGAGCAATGGGCCTTCCTGCTCGATCCCCTGATCGAGGCGATGCGCGGCTTCGATTTCAACGGCCGCCGGCTCGACGTGCGTGAGAATGTCGCGTTCCAGGGCAAGGGCGAGCAGACCCGCTTCATCCACGAGCGTTATCCGGGGCAGGGCTGCGCCATCGCGCTCGAATATAAGAAATTCTTTATGGACGAATGGAGCGGAGCGCCCGACGTCGCCGAGCTCGACGCGATGCGGCGCTTCATCGCCTTCACCGCCCGTACCGCGCGGTCACTGCTAGAATGAGTCACGCGCAGCCCCTGCGCCAGGCGCCCGAGCCGTTCGCGGCCGACTTCAGCGAATCCGGCGCGCTTCGCCAGTCCATCGGCGATGACGGGCGCGTCCATATAGACCGCTGGCTGCCGTTCCTGATGCTCCACCGAAGCGACGATCCAGCTTCAAGCCTTGCCCGGCGCGTCGCGATCGACAGTCCGGCCTATATCGTCTGGTCGTCCAATGACGATCATGCGGCGGTGGCGGCAATCGAGGCCGTCGCGGCCCGGCTGGCCGCCCAGGCCGGTCGGCTGTTGGTGATCACCCTCGACGATCAAGCCGTGGCGCCCGGCAAGCGCGACTCGGCCAAGCTGACGCCGTTCGTCGCTTATGTCGGGGCAGGCGAAGACGACCAAGTCGCCCGCGCCGCCGCTGCGCTAGAGCAGGCGCTCGGAGCGATCGAGATCGACCTGCGCCACTGCAAAGTCGACCGTGGCCCGTTCGCGCCCTTGCTACCGGCGCGGTTCGATGAATTGCTTCACTCGATCGTCGGCGTCCACCGCCTGTCGCTGCGCCTGCCGCAAATCCATCGCCGCGCTGAAGGCGGTTTTTTCCCCGGGCTAAGCCACGACCTGACGGTCAGCGCCGGCGACGCCCTTCTGCGCACCGCCTGCGCTTTCATGGGTGAGGATGCCGCGCCGCGCCATTATCGCGCGCTGGGCCGCAGCGCCTATCTCGCGGTGGCGCTCAAGGCCGACCGCAAATTGGGCGAAGTCGCGCGAAGCTTCGATTTCCTGCTGTCGATCTCGCCGATCGACACCGCGCGCGCCCGCGAGCGCTTCCTTGCCGGCCACGGCGAAAAGGTGCCGCGCTTCCATTATCGGCCGCTGACCGTCGATCCCGACAGTGCCAAGCGCGATCTTTACGCGATCGACCTGTCGGCGCTCGAAGATCCGATGCTTGAACGCCTGCTGTCGGAGAAGCGGCGCGAGGTCGATGCCCAGCTGACCATGCTGGCAACGCGTAACACCCCGGCGTTCCGCCCTGCCTCGATGCTGCTCTATGGCGCGGTCGGCGATCCGCTGCTGGCCGACGCGCGCTCGATCCTCGCCTCGACGGACAAGGATCCGCCACGCGGCGCGGCAATCGGCGCGCTTGAAATCGCCGCCGCCGCGCGCGCCCTGATCGACCGCTATCGCGCGCTCGACTCCTCATTCTACGCCGACGTTGAGATTCGCGACGACGTCTCGGGCCTGCTCGTGTCGGGGCCCAAGCTCATGATCGGCTCGGACTCGATCATGCCCGCCGACCGGCTCGACGCCTTGCTGGCCCACGAAGTGAGCGTTCACCTGCTGACCTATTTCAACGGCGCCCGCCAGGGACTGAGCGTATTCCGCACCGGCCTCGCCGGCTATGAAGGCGTTCAGGAAGGTCTCGGCGTGTTCGCCGAATGGATCTCGGGCGGGCTGACCCGGACGCGGCTGCGGCTCCTCGCCGGGCGGGTCGTTGCGGTCGATGCGATGATCCATGGCGCGGGGTTCATCGACGTGTGGCGAACGCTGACCCGCGACCACGGCTTTTCGAAGGGCGGAGCATTTTCGATCGCCGCCCGCGTCTTCCGCTCGGGTGGCCTAGCCAAGGATGCGATCTATCTCCAGGGCTTTCGCGCGGTGATTGACTTCGTCGCCGCGGGCAGTCCGCTCGATCCTTTCTGGCTTGGCAAGATCGCGCCCAGCCATGTTGCGGCGATCGAGGAACTGCTGCTGCGCGGACTCGTTCGTGCTCCGACATTCACGCCCATGTTCCTGGACGACGAGGGAGCCCGCCAGCGCATGGCGGGCCTGCGCCGGTCGGGCACCCTCCACGACATCCTTGCAGGAGCCGCAAGCCAGTGCTGATCGCCTTTTTCGTCAACGATATGGAACGCGAATTCGCGGGCTATACG
>JALYQH010000251.1 GCA_030855945.1 Pseudomonadota bacterium
TTACCGCGCCGCCGACGATCAGGAGGAGGATCAGGATGAGGATGATCAACAGGCCTCGGGGCATTCGCACTCCGCTTGAAATATAGGATGGTGGTCGCGTGCGCCGCTTTTGCCCGACCCGCGCCCCTTATGTATAGCCCCGCCGTGGAAAAGCTGATTGCCCGTCTCGACCGCCCGATCGTCCTCGTCGGCCTGATGGGCGTTGGCAAGTCGACCGTCGGCCGCCGTCTTGCCAGGCGGCTCGGCCTGCCATTCGTCGATAGCGATTCGGCGATCGAAGATGCCGCCGGGGGCGCCTCGGCCGCCGAAGTGTTCCTTCGCTACGGCGAAGATAATTATCGCGATGGCGAGCGCCGCCTCGTCGCCCGGCTGGTCGACGGCGCGCGGCGCGTGATCGCCACCGGCGGCGGCGCCTTCGCCGATCCGCGCACCCGCGAACTGCTCAAACAGCGCGCGATCACCATCTGGCTCGATGCCCCGGTCGAGGTGCTCGCCGAGCGCACCGGGCGCCGCGACACGCGGCCGCTGCTCCGCAACGGCGACCGTGCCGCCACCCTCGCGCGGCTCGACCGGGAACGCCGTCCCGCCTACGCCGAGGCCGATATCCACGTCCGCAGCGGCTCAGGCGCGCATGGTGACGTCGTCGATGCCATCGTCGCCGCGCTCCGCGAGCGGCTCGGCGAATGACCGTCATCCGAGTCGACGTAGGCCCCGCCAGCTACGACGTGATCGTCGGTCCGATCGAGGCCGCGATCGATCGAATTGCGGACCTGTCGCGCGGGACCACGCCGATCCTGGTCAGCGAGCCGCGCGTGCTTGCACTTCATGGCGCGCGCGTCGTCGCGGCACTCGGCTGCGGCGAGCCAATCCTCATCCCTGAAGGCGAAGCGGCAAAGGACTGGTCCGTCCTCCATCGTCTCCTCGGTGAATTCGCCAAACGCAACGTAGGTCGCGATAGCCCGATCGTGGCGTTTGGTGGAGGAGCGGTGGGCGACCTTACCGGCCTCGCCGCCTCGTTGTTCAAGCGCGGCTGCCCGGTCGTTCACCTGCCGACCACTTTGCTCTCGCAAGCCGACAGCGCGATCGGCGGCAAGACCGCGGTCGATGCGTTCGGCGAAAAGAACGTCATTGGGACCTTCCACCAGCCGGCGCTAGTCGCGGCCGACCCCGCCTTCCTCGACACGCTCGACCCGCGCCAGCTCCGCTCAGGCTACGCCGAAGTGGTCAAATATGGCCTGATCGACGATCCCGCCTTCTTCGCCTGGTGCGAAACGAACGGTGCGAGCTTGCTAGCCGGCCACCGCGACCTGCGCGAGCATTCCATCGTCACCGCCATCCGCGCCAAAGCCCGCATTGTCAGCGGCGATATCAACGACCGCAGCTGCAAGCGGGCCTTGCTCAACCTCGGCCACAGCTTCGCCCACGCCATCGAAAGCGAAGCCGGGATCGGTCGATTGCTCCACGGCGAAGCGGTCGCGATCGGCATGACCCTCGCCTTCCGCTTCTCCACCGAGCTGGGCCATTGCCCGCCCGGGGACGCCGAGCGCGTCGCCGCCCACCTCGCGGCGGTCGGCCTCCCGACCCGGCTTGGGGACGGCGGCGTACGGGGCAACCGCCTCATCGAATGGATCGCCCGCGACAAGAAGAATAGCCGCGGCACGCTGGCGCTCATCCTCGCAAGTGGCATCGGCAAGGCCTTTCTCGACCGAACCGTCGACCCGCGCCGCCTCGCTTCCTTCCTCGCTGCCGCTTCCTAACCTTCGTCCGGAAGCGCCTGCGCTGGCGTAAACATCTTCTCCGACGCAGCGTGAAGGTCTCCGGTCGAACTCTGCCGCTGGAGCCGCTCGTCATCACGTGAGCGATATTCGCGTTCGACGCGGCCGATCTCGCCGTCGGTCACTCCGACCACCTTGAGCGCCGCCCGCCCCATGGTCACGGCGCTCTCGAACAATT
This sequence comes from Pseudomonadota bacterium, assembly GCA_030855945.1. Taxonomy (GTDB): domain Bacteria; phylum Pseudomonadota; class Alphaproteobacteria; order Sphingomonadales; family Sphingomonadaceae; genus Sphingomicrobium. The sequence goes on from JALYQH010000251.1 coordinate 1,954, forward strand.
CGCGCTGGACGAAGGCAAGGTCGAGCCCGTCCAGCGCGATTACCTGGAACCGGTCGAACGCGCGCACCATCACCTTGGCCTGCGGAAACGCCTCGAGCACCCCCTCGAGCTTGCGCCGGTCGAGCGAATCGCCGTCGATGCAGAACAGGATAACCTCCGCCTCCTCCGCGCCCGCCAGGCGGAGCAGATCCACCCGCGTACCGTCGCCATAATAGACTTTGGTACCAAATTCTTCGCTGACCTCGATCTGGCGCGGCTTCAAATCGATCAGCGTCACTCTGATCTTCTTGGCCATCAGCATCTGACCGACGGTCTGGCCGAAGCGGCCATAGCCGACCACGATCGCCCGCGAGGTAGGCGAATCCTCGGGACCGTCGTGCCGCGCGGCATTTGCCCCTTCGATCCGTTCGAGCCGGTCGGTCAGCCGCATCAGGAATGGTGTCGCGGCCATCGACAGCGTCACCACCGCTCCGAAAAGCGAGGCAGCCTCTGGAAGAATCAGCTGCGCCGACATTGCCGCGGCGAACAGCACAAAGCCGAATTCGCCGGCTTGGCTCAGCAGCAAGCCGAGCCGCACGCTGCGCGGCCAATCGTTGCCGAACAATCGCGCGAGAAGCGCGATGATGCTCCCCTTGATGACGATCACCGCCACCGCGATTCCGAATACGAACAAAGGCCGCTCGGCGATCGTGCCGAGGTCGAGCATCATCCCCACCGACAGGAAGAACAGCCCGAGCAGGATCGAACGGAACGGCTCGACATCGCTTTCGAGCTCGTGGCGGTAGGGCGATTCGGCGAGCATCACGCCGGCGATGAATGCGCCGAGCGCGACCGAGAGGCCTAGCGCGTGCATCAGCGCCGACGAGGCAATCACCGTGAACAGCCCTGCGACGACGAACAGTTCGCGCTCGCCGAACCGCCCGATCAGGCGGAACATCGGGTTGATCACCAACCGCCCGGCGATCACCAGAACGACGATGGCGCCGACCGTGTGGAGCGCCAGCGTCCAGCCCCCCGGGTCCGACGGGTCTGGCGGCGCGCGCGACATCGCCGCGACCAGCGTGATCATCGGTACGATCGACAGGTCTTGGAACAGCAGGATGGAGAAAGCGCGCTCGCCGCGTGGTTTGTTGAAGTCGCCGCTCGACCGCAGCATCGGCAGCACCTGCGCGGTCGACGACAGGCCGAGCGGCAGGCCGATCGCCAGCGACGCCGGAAGGCTGACGCTCAGCCCGAAATGAATCGCCAGGCTCAGCGCCAGCCCGCACAGCAGGACCTGGGCGAGGCCAAGTCCGAAAATGTCCTTGCGCAGCCGCCACAGCCGGCTCGGATGAAGCTCTAGTCCAATGACGAATAGCAGCAGCGCGATCCCGATTTCCGCGACGCTCGCCAAGGCTTCGGGATTGTTGAACAGCCCAAGCACGTGCGGACCGATCAACGCTCCCCCGACGATGTAGCCAAGCGTCGCGCCGAGCCCAAGGCGGCGGAAGATCATGACGAAGACCAGCGCGGCGCCGAGCATGATCGCGGCGCCTTCGAGCAGCGCGGTGGTGGCATGAGCGGTTTCGGCGGCGGCGGCAGCGACGGTCATCGCGCGCCCTCCACGGCCGCAAGCAAGGTCACGAACGGCAACAATATCGCTCCATGCCGCCCGGCCCGCGACCGCGCGGGTTCGAGCACCGCAAGCCCCGGCCAGCTCGCCACCGCCGCATCGTCACCGCTTAGCCAGCGTTCGATCCCCCGCAGGGCCTCGCGCAACTCATCTTCCGACCGCCCGATCGCGCTTCGTCCCATCAGCCCCGCGGAAGCCTGCCCAAACGCGCATGCCTCGACCCGCTGCGACAAGGCCCCGACGCGATCCCCGTTCATTCGAACCTTCACGGTCATCCCGTTCCCGCAGGTCGGCGATCGCCGCTCGGCCGAGCCCTCAGCGCCGTCGATCGGCTCGACAAACGGAATCGACGCCGCGAGGCGCAAGATATCCCGCGTGTAGAGTGGCGCGCTCACGCCCTCCGCCACGTTGTGCCTCCCGGACCGTCTTCAAGCAGCACGCCTTGCGCTGCCAACTCATCGCGAATGCTATCAGCCTCCGCAAAATCCCGCCGCGCCTTGGCGTCGGCGCGGGCAGCGATTTTCGCCTGGACATCCCCGCCTTCGCCGCCCCGAAACCACTCATCGGCCGACATGGTGAGCAGCCCCAGTAGCTGGGCCGATGCCTTGACCGATGCGCAATCGCTGACCGCCCCAAGCCGCGCCATCGCCAGCGGCGTGTTGAGATCGTCGGACAGCGCTTGGGCGACGCTGGCGTCGATCTCGCCCGGCTCGGCTTCCCCCGCCGCGCGATAAAGGCCGTCGAGGGTCGCCTTCGACTGGGCGACAAGGCTTTCGGTCCACGGCAGCGGCGAGCGATAATGGCCGGACAGCAGCGCCAGCCTCAGCGTCTCTCCGCGATGCCCGGCGTCAAGCAGCGCATCGACCGTGATCACATTCCCCAACGACTTCGACATTTTCTCCGCGCCCATGTCGACGAAGCCGTTGTGAACCCAATAGTTGGCCAGCGGTTTGCCGCCATGCGCGCAGCGGCTTTGCGCAATCTCATTCTCATGGTGGGGGAAGATCAAATCGAGCCCTCCGCCGTGGATGTCGATCGTCTCACCCAGGTGCGCGCGGATCATCGCCGAGCATTCGATGTGCCACCCCGGCCGCCCGCGGCCCCACGGGCTGTCCCAGCCGATCACACCTTCGTCGCTCGGCTTCCACAGCACGAAATCCGCCGGATCGCGCTTGTAGGGCGCGACCTCGACCCGAGCCCCGGCGATCATCGCGTCGCGGTCGCGGCGGCTAAGTGCGCCATAGTCGGGGTCCGACCGCACGTCGAACAGCACATGACCCTCGGCCGCATAAGCATGGCCCTTGGCGACCAGCTCCCCGATCATCGCCACCATCGGCCCGATTTCGGCGGTCGCATGCGGCGCGATGTCGGGCTGCGTGACGCCTAGAGCGCCCATGTCCTCTAGATAGAATCGCTCGTAGCGCTCGCTGATCACCGCCGGCTCCACGCCTTCCTCGGCCGCCGAGGCGATGATCTTGTCGTCGACGTCGGTGACGTTGCGGGCATAGGTCAGGCTGTCAGGCCCATAATGATGGCGGATCAGCCGCGCGAGCGTGTCGAACACCACCGCCGGGCGCGCATTGCCGATATGCGCTCGGCCATAGACCGTCGGCCCGCACACATACATGGCGATCCGATTCGGATCGGCCGGCTCGAAATCCCGCTTTTCGCGCGCCATCGTATCGTAGAGGCGGATCATGATTGCACCCTCGGCCCGCGCCGAGTCTCGATCCAACCGACCACCGCGCGGCCGCTCGCATTGAGCAAGGGATAGCTGCGCGAGCTGGTCATCCACTCCGGCCGCTCGGCCCTGCTGCCGTAGACCAGGTCGGTCGCGAAATTGGCGAGCAGGAAGAATAGCGTCGCGCCGATCAGCCCCTTCACCATCCCAAAGCCGCCGCCAAGCACGCGGTCGACCGGCCCCAGCACCGATCGCCGCGTCCGCCCGCCGACCGCCTTGGCGAACAGCTTGACCGCGATATAGCTCGGCAGGAACAGCAACGCGAAGGCGACCACCGCCGCCCCCCGCTGCGTCCCGACGCTTTCGACCAGCGCGGCGGTCATCGGTGTGTGGAACAGCTTCAAGGCGAGAATTCCGGCGACCCACGCCAGCAGCGCCAGCACTTCATGCGCGAAGCCCCGCACGAAGCCGACCATCGCGGCGCCGCCGACGACGAGCAGAACGAAGATGTCGAGCGCGGTCATGGTGTCCGGCTAGCGTCCCTCGCCGCGCTTCGCCAGCCCCCAGCGCCTAACCGCGACCGAGGATTTGGTCGACCAGCTCGCCGAGCTTGCCGAACCGCGTCGTCGCGACCCCCGCCTGCCCGTCGAGCCCGGCCGGCACCCACCCTTTCTCGAACCCGAGCTTGCCCGCTTCCTTGAGCCTGAGCGCACCATGCGCCACCGGCCGCACCTCGCCCGACAGCGCCACCTCGCCCATCACAACGGCATCTTGCGGGATCGGCCGCTCGCTCAGCGCCGACACCAGCGCCGCCGCGACCGCCAGATCGGCGGCGGGGTCGCTCAGCCGGTAGCCGCCGGCGACGTTCAAATAGACTTCGGCGGTGGCGAAGCTCAGCCCGCAGCGCGCTTCAAGCACCGCCAGCACCATCGCCAGCCGCCCCGAATCCCAGCCAACTGCCGCCCGCCGCGGAGTCGCCCCGCTCGCCAGCCGGACCACCAGCGCCTGAATCTCGACCAGCACCGGCCGCGTGCCCTCCAGCGCTGGGAACACCGCCGTCCCGCTGACCGGCTCGCCGCGCTGGGTCAGGAACAGCACCGACGGGTTGGGCACTTCGGTTAGCCCCGCCCCCTCCATCGCGAAGACGCCAATCTCGTCGGTGCCGCCGAAGCGATTCTTCGACGCGCGCAGAATTCGGTAAAGGTGGCTGCGCTCGCCCTCGAAGCCGAGCACCGTGTCGACCATATGCTCCAATACGCGCGGCCCGGCGATCGTCCCATCCTTGGTGACATGGCCGACCAGCACCACGGCCGTCCCGCGCTCCTTGGCGAAGCGGACCAGCTCCTGCGCCGACGCACGCACCTGGCTGACCGTCCCCGGCGCGCCCTCGATCAGGTCGCTGTGCATCGTCTGGATCGAATCGATCACCAGCAGCGCCGGCGCCGCCCCGCTCCCCACCGTCGTTAAAATATCGCGCACTGAAGTCGCCGCCGCGAGCTGCACCGGCGCATTGCCAAGCCCCAGCCGAAGCGCGCGCAGCCGCACCTGGTCCGCCGATTCCTCGCCCGACACATAGACCACGCGGTGGCCCCCCGCCGCCAGCTTGCCCGCGACCTGGAGCAGCAGCGTCGACTTACCGATCCCCGGATCGCCGCCGACCAGCAACGCCGACCCCGGCACGATCCCGCCGCCAAGCGCGCGGTCGAATTCGTCGATCCCCGTTTTCAACCGCTCGGGAAGCGCGATCTCGGCGTCGAGCCCGACCAACTCGACCGCCCGCCCCCCCGTCGACAGATCGTGCCGCGCCGAAAACACCGTCACCACCGCGCTTTCGGCGGTCAACGTGTTCCACTCGGCGCAATCGGGGCATTGCCCCTGCCAGCGGCTGTGCTCCGACCCGCAGGCCTGGCAGACATAGGACTTTCTCGGCTTGGCCATCGTGCGCCTTGCTCTATCCGTCGCAAGCGAGGCTGGAAAGCCGCCGCGCGTTGCAACGCCGCGCGGCTTCAATGGTTAACATCGCTCACCCCTCAAGAAGGATGCACCCCCATGCCCTATGCCAAGGCAAAAGACGGAACCCAGCTTTATTATAAGGATTGGGGGAAAGGCGATCCCGTCGTCCTGCTCCACGGCTGGCCGCTGACCGGCGACACATGGGACGACGCCGCATGCGCCTTGGTCGAAGCCGGCAAGCGCTGCATCATCCCCGACCGCCGCGGCTTCGGCCGGTCGGACCAGCCATGGGATGGGCATGACTATGACACTTACGCCGACGATGTCGCCGCGGTCCTTGAGGACGCCGGCGTCGGCGAACCGGTCGCGCTGGTCGGTTTCTCGATGGGCGGCGGCGAAGTCGCGCGCTTCCTCACCAAACAGGGCGCTCAGCGTGTCTCGAAAGCCGTGCTGATCAGCTCGGTCGTGCCCTACATGCTCCAGACCGAGGACAATCCCGACGGCGTTCCGCAAGCCAAGTTCGACGAGATGACCGCTGGCATGAAGAAGGACCGGGCCCATTTCTTCACCGGCTTCTTCAAGGACTTTTACGGGGTCGGCCCGATCAACTCCCCGGTCAGCGAAGAAGTGCTGATGAACAGCTGGCGCCAGACGATGATGGCCGGTCTCCGCCCCACCCTCGCCGCCGCCAAGGCCTTCGCCACCACCGACTTCCGGCCGGACCTGAAGAGCTTCACCGTCCCGACCCTGGTCATCCACGGCACCAAGGACAAGACCGTCCCGATCGACGCCACCGGCCGGGTCGTCGCCAGGGAAGTGCCGAACGCGCAGCTCATCGAATATGACGGAAGCGCCCACGGCCTGTTCGCCATCGAGAAGGACCGCCTGATCGACGATCTGCTCGCCTTCCTCGGCGGCAGCGCAACCGGCGCCGACCAGCGCTCGGCCATCCCGATGAGCCACACGGCTTATTGAGCCAATATCCCCTCTCCCCTTGCGGGAGAGGGCGACTCAGCGAAGCTGAGCGGGGTGTGGGGTGTGCCGAGCAACATGCACCCCCTCACCTCCTCCGCGCGCGCCCGTTCACCGCGTCGCCTCCAGTATGACCGCGACCGTCTCCTCTGGTTCGTCCCACATCGGAAAATGGCCGCTATGCTCGAACCAATGGAGCGTGGCTGATGGGAAGGCCGCCCCTGCCCGCGCCGCTTGCCGCGCCAGGCAAAGCCGGTCGTGACGTCCCCAGCCGATGATCACCCGCTTGGTCGACGCGGCAGCGGGTCCCCTTTGCTCCGGCCCCCTCGCCAGGTCGCGCACCAGCGAGTTGAAGGTCGGTGTGTGGATATAGCTTTTGAGTTCGGTCGCCACTGCCTTGCCATCGAGCGCCCACGGCCGCGCCGAAAGTTGCGCAAGCAAAGCGGTCCTCGAAGCCGGATTGCGGCAGAGCGCAGGCAAGGCCGGTCGCAATGCCCGAAGCAGCCGCACCGACGCGCCGATCGTCACCTCGAAGAAAGTCCTCTCCCAGCCTCGCCAGAAGCCGCCCGGATCGAGCGCCACGACATTTCCGGCCATACCGCGACGCGCCATCTCCAGCACCAGCCGGGCGCCCATCGACGTGCCGACCATGTCGACGCCGACCAGCCGCTGATCCGCGACGAATCGCTCGACGCTGTCGGCGAGGCCCAGGAAGGTTCCGCTGTCGGCCTCGGCCGGACTCGCCCCATGTCCCGGCAGATCGACCAGCACCAGCTCGCGCTGCCGCGACAGGGCCTCCGCGATCGTGTCGAACGACCGCCGGTTGCCGCCAAGCCCATGGATCATCATTAGCGGTCGGCCGCTGCCCCGGCGCTCATATTCGATCATCTTTTACCTCACTTGTGGGGCCAACGCCGACGCAGGCCGCAAGGTGCCGTCGAGCCCAGTCTCCCGACGAACTGGTTAAGCCCGAGCCCCAGTCCTTCAGCGGACGCGCGGATGAAACCCCTGTCCTACAGGCGCCTTTTTTGCCAAGGCGCGGCATGACTTTCGCGTTGAGACCTTATTTTTCCCAAAGGTCACACATCATCGGGACGCGCCTCCTGCGCGAAACTAAGTCAACCGAGTCAACTTCCGTCCTCTTCAAGACGCGCGAAAACACGCCCGTTACCGTGACCTTTGGGACCATTCGCGCATGAGCTTCGTCCCCGAGCCGCTGCGAATCCCCGCCTTTCGCGCTTATTGGGTCGCGCGCCTCGCCGCGACCATCGCGCAAATGGCGATGGTCATCGTCATCGGCTGGCAGGTCTACGACATCGCGCGCGAGACGATGGACATGCGCGATGCCGCGCTTCGGCTCGGCTTCATCGGCGTGGTCCAGTTCGTGCCCTTGTTCGCCTTGAGCCTGGTCGCCGGTTGGACCGCCGACCGCGTCGACCGCCGCTACGTCGCGCGCGCCGCGGTCGCGCTCGAATTGCTGTGCGCGGCGACCCTCGCGTTCGTCACCTGGTCCGACGCGATGAATCTCTATTGGCTTTACGGGATAGCCGCGCTGCTCGGCGTGGCTCGCGCCTTCGCCGGGCCGGCCTTGGGCGCGCTCGCTCCCAACCTGGTCCCCCGTGCACTGCTGCCCAACGCCATCGCGCTATCGTCGATCGCCTGGCAGACGGGCACTGTCATCGGCCCCGCGGTCGGCGGCTATCTCTATGCGGTCAGCCCGGCCACTCCCTATGAAGCCAGCGCCCTGCTGTTCGCCGTATCGCTGATCGGACTGTTCCTGATCCCGCCCGTCGAGCGCGCGGCGCGGAAAGGCGGCGCCGGTCCGTGGGCCGAGGTCGGCGACGGGCTGCGCTATGTCCGCCGCAACCGGCTGGTGCTCGGCGCAATCAGCCTAGATCTGTTCGCCGTGCTGCTCGGCGGGGCGACGGCAATGCTGCCGATCTTCGCGCGCGACGTGCTCAACGCCGGACCAGAGGGTCTCGGCCATTTGCGCGCCGCCCCCGCCGTCGGCGCGACGCTGGTTGCCGCTTGGTTCGCATTCCGGCCATTGAAGACCAATGTCGGCATAAAGATGCTCGTCGCGGTGGCGGTGTTCGGCGCCGCCACGGTCGGTTTCGGCCTTTCACGCTCTATGCCCTTGAGCCTCGCTTGCCTGTTCCTGCTCGGCGCAGCCGACATGCTGTCGGTCTATGTCCGCCAGTCGCTGATCCAGATCCACACGCCCGATGCGATGCGCGGCCGGGTCGGCGCGGTGTCGACCCTGTTCATTTCCGCCTCCAACGAATTGGGAGAGGCCGAAAGCGGCTTTCTCGCTGCTTTGGTCGGCCCGGTGGTAGCGGTGGTCGGCGGCGGGATCGGTGCGATTATGGTCGTCGGGCTATGGGCGTGGCGTTTTCCGGAGCTGCGCCTTGCGCGAAGCTTCGACCCACCCGATGTAGCGGCGAAACGCGCTAAGGAGAGTTGACGATGAAGGCGAACTCGATCCTCGATACGATCGGCAATACCCCGCACATCCGCTTGGGTCGCTTGTTCGGCGACAAGGCAGAGGTCTGGGTCAAGTCGGAACGCGCCAACCCCGGCGCCTCGATCAAGGACCGCATCGCGCTGGCGATGATCGAGGATGCCGAAAAATCGGGTAAGCTCAAACCCGGCGGGACGATCGTCGAGCCGACTAGCGGCAACACCGGCATCGGCCTCGCCATGGTCGCCGCGGTCAAGGGCTATAAGCTCATCCTCGTCATGCCGGACAGCATGTCGATCGAGCGGCGCCGGCTGATGCTTGCTTATGGCGCGACGTTCGAGCTGACCGACCGCGCCAAGGGGATGCAGGGCGCGGTCGACCGCGCGCGGGAAATGGTCGCCGAAACCAGCGGCGGCTGGATGCCGCAGCAGTTCGACAATCCCGCCAACGTCGAGGTCCATGTCCGCACCACCGCGCAGGAAATTCTCGCCGACTTCCGCGATGCGCCGTTCGACGCGCTCATCACCGGCGTCGGCACCGGCGGCCACATCACCGGCCTTGCGCGGGTACTCAAGCAGGAATGGCCAGGATTGAAGGTATTCGCGGTCGAGCCGGCGCTGTCGCCGATCCTCAACGGCGGCAAGCCCGGCCCGCATCCGATCCAGGGGCTCGGCGCCAATTTTATTCCCTCGATCCTCGATCGCGACGCGCTCGACGGTGTGATCGACGTCGACGCCGAGGACGCCCGGGAAATGGCGCGGCGGGCCGCCCGCGAAGAGGGAATGCTCGTCGGCATCTCATCCGGCGCGGCGCTCGCGGCGATCGCCCAGAAGCTGCCCGAGCTCGGCGACAAGCCCCGTATCCTCACCTTCAATTACGACAGCGGCGAGCGCTATTTGTCCGTTCCCGATTTCCTTCCCGAGGAAAGTTAATCGACGATGCACCGCGTCGCTTAGCCGCGCTGTTAACACCTCGCGCGTAATGATCCGTATCAACAGGGGTCATTTCGATGCGTTTGAGTCGATTCGCCGATAAAGTCACCATGCCGGACACGAAGGGTGATCGCGCGGGCTTGGTCGAGGCGCTGTTCTTCGACGTTCGACAGCCGGACAATGAGGATGAGGCCGCCATCGCATCCCAGCGGGTCGCGGCGCTTCACCACGTCCCGCTGCTCCTTGGCATCGCCCATCTGCTGTGCGCCGTTGCGGTCCTGCTCCAGACACACGGCGATTTCGCGCCGCTCTCGCCCATCAACGTCATGATCCCGATCCTCGTCGCGCTGATCTGCGATGTCGCCGGTTACACCGTGCTTCGCGTTCGCGACCGCTTCGACTTGTCGGCCCGAACCGCGACGCTGACGATTTGCGTGCTGGTCGGGATCACCGGAGCGATGTGGAGCTTTTTCGGCCACCTCGTCTCCTGGCTTCCCGGCATGGCCGAAGGCGCTCTGATGCCGCTGGTGATCGGCGCCGGGGTCATCGCCGGCGCGGTCGTGTCGATCAGCTCGCCCCCGCTGGCGATCGTCTGCGCTCTGGTCGGGTCGCTCGGCGTGGCCCTGTTCAGCCTCGACTCGACGTTCGTCGGCGGAATGGCCGCGCTGTCGATCGTCTTGGTCGGCTATAGCGTCGCCACCGCCCGCACCATGATCGCCGCGGCCCGCAAGCGCCAGGCGCTGGACCATGAGGCCCGCAAGGCGCTTCACTTTGTGACTGAATTTGAGAATAGCGGCCGCGGCTGGTTCTGGGAAACCAACCCGCAGGGCACCTTGTCCTATGTCTCACAGCAGCTCGCCGATGATTTCAATTGCGCGCCGGAAGCGTTGCTCGGCCGCCAGTTCACCGACCTGCTGTCGGTCGAAAATCAGTCGGGCGACATGCTCCGCGAGCAGCGCACGCTCGGTTATCACCTGTCCGCGCGCTTCCCATTTAGCGACGTCGTGGTCCGCCCAGCCAGCGCCGAAGATGTCCACTGGTCGCTGTCGGGCAACCCGATTTTCGACGATCGCGGGCGCTTCCTCGGCTTTCGCGGCATTGGCACCGACCTAACCGAGCAGCGTCGCTCGGAGCAGGAAATCAGCCGCCTGGCGCGGTTCGACTCGCTCACTGGGCTGCCCAATCGCGCGCTGATGCGTCAGACGCTCGACGAAGCTCTGCGCAACGCCACGCATCGGCGCAAGGGCTGCACCTTGTTCCTGATCGATCTCGACCGGTTCAAAAACGTCAACGACACGCTTGGCCATCCGATCGGTGACGCGCTGCTACGCCTGGTCGCTCAGCGGCTAACCAGCGTGATGGGCGATCATGGCCAGGTCGGCCGGCTCGGCGGGGACGAGTTCATGGCGGTGCTGCCCGGTGCGGTCGAAACCGGGCTGCTCGAAAGCCTTGCGCGCACCCTGATCGAGCAGGTGTCACGCCCCTATCAGATCGAAGGCAATCGCGTGACCATCGGGGCCTCGGTCGGTATCGCCATCGGCGATCCTGGCCGGGCTTGCGCCGACTCGATGGTCCGCAATTCCGATCTCGCGCTCTATGCCGCCAAGGCGGACGGGCGGGGCAAGCATTGTTTCTATCAGGCCTCGATGCACAGCGAAGCCTCGGATCGGCAAGTGCTCGAGAACGACTTGCGCCAGGCGCTCGACAAAGGCGAACTGTGGGTTGCCTACCAGCCGATCGTGCTCGCCGCCGGCGAGGAGATTTCCGGTTTCGAGGCGCTGGTCCGGTGGAATCACCCGACGCGCGGACCGATCGGGCCGGACAAGTTCATCCCGCTTGCCGAAGAATGCGGAATGATCGGCAAGATCGGTCAGTTCGTGCTCCAGAGCGCGCTCATTGAGGCCGCCAGCTGGCCGGAACAGGTCCGCATCGCGGTCAACCTGTCGCCGATCCAGTTCAACGATCCGTCGATCATCGAGATCGTCGCCGCCGCCCTTGCCGAGACCAAAGTCCGCGCCGAGCGGCTCGAACTCGAGATTACCGAAGGCGTATTCCTCGCCGATAGCGACGCCACCGATGTCACTTTCGCGCGGCTAAAGGCGCTTGGAGTGCGGCTTGCGCTCGACGACTTCGGCACTGGCTATTCTTCGCTCGGCTATCTGAAGAAGGCGCCGTTCGACAAGATCAAGATCGACCAGAGTTTCGTTCGCGGTGCCGCTTCCTCGACCGCGGTACGAAGCACGAAGGTCCCGATCTTCTCGATCATTCCGCATTCTTCGGCGAGCGGGATGAACTTGTCGGGCCCGATCGGGCCGCGCGCCGGATGGGTCCAGCGGACCAGCGCTTCGAAGCCGCATACTTCCTCGCCCGCGCTGCGGACGATTGGCTGGTAGACGACCGATAGCTCGTTGCGGTCGAT
>JALYQH010000254.1 GCA_030855945.1 Pseudomonadota bacterium
GTAGTGGGTTGATCGTCAGCCGGCGCCCGACGATCAGCGGGGTCAGAACGTTGGCCTCGATCATGTGGAGGCCGACGAAGATCGCTGGCGGAAGCAGCGCCGCCCACGGATCGGCAAAGGTCATCAGCCCGCCCAGCGCCAGCAGCAAGGCTGCGGCGATCGGGCCGAGATAGGGAATGTAGTTGAGAACCGCGACGATGCCGCCCCACATGACGGGCGAATCCATCCCCAAGCCCCACAAGATCAGCGCCGTCAGCGCGCCCAGCCCGACGTTGATGACCGTGATGGTGCCGATATAGGTCGAGGTCGCAGCGACGACCTGCTGAATGACGCGGGCGGTGGTCAGCGCGCCCTCGAAGCTGCCGCGGCTGACGATCGTGCGCTTGCGCATCCCGGTCCAGCCGGCGAGGAAGAAATAGATGACCAGCAGCGCGAAGAACAATTGGATCGCGGCGTGCGGCGCCGAGGCGGTAATCAGGCCGAGCATCGAATTGGGCGTCTCGACGCGGACCGTGCGGCTGTTGTCGGCGGTGATCGCGATTTGCGACACCGTTCGCTCGATGAATCTCTCGAGGTTCGAATAAAGGTCGAGCAACGGTGCCAGCGCCTCGGTTACCCTCCCGATCCTCGAAGGGAACAGCGCCACCCAGTCGATCGCCGGAAGCACGATCGAGGCGATCGCGAAGACCGCGATCATCAGGAACACGACCACGCACAGCACCGCTGCCAGCTTCGACGGCACGCCCTGCCGCTCGAACCATTCGAGCATCGGCACCAGCGCGATGGCGATGACCAGCGCCGCCGTCACGGGCAGGAAAAATTCCGCCCCCGAGCGAAGCGCGAACGGCATCGCCAGGATCAATCCGATCCCGCCGATCAGTGTCAAAGCGGCAAGCAGCCGGACCCGCTTCAGCTCGAGCGTCTCCTGCTCATGCTCGTGCGAATCAGACGAGTTTGCCGGCGCGGGTGCGTTCATGGCGGCGACCATATCATTCCCGCGCGCGCCCGCCAGTCGTAGCGGCTCAGATGGGTGACAAGCGGCGCCCGATCACGCAAGAGGACGGTCAAGTCGTCGGAACCTAAAGGGCGAAGCATGAATTCAGATACCGGCAGCGCGGCTTCGGCAGCCAATACCGAGGCTGAACTCCGGAAGCTTGCCGACCAGCGCGCGCCCATTCTTCAGCAATTGTCGGAAGGCGTCATCATCGCCGGTGTCGACGGGCAGCTCCTGTTCGTGAACGAAGCGGCCGAACGCCTCCACGGAGTCAAGAAACTCGACGTTGCTCCCGACGAGTATAGCAAGAGCTACAGCCTGTTTACGATGGACGGCGCGCCCCACCCTTTCGAAGAGCTTCCGCTCGCTCGGGCCGTGACGCGGGGCGAAACCATCGAGGACGCCCGGTGGCGCATTCGCCGTCCCGACGGCAGCGAAATTGTGGCAATCGGCTCGGCTCGGCCCTTGACGACGGACGGCCGCCAGATCGGCGCGATCCTCAACGTGCGCGACGACAGCGAGCGTTTCGAAGCCGAGCAACGGCTGCGCGATAGCGAGGAAAGGCTTCGCCTCGTCATTGACGCCGCGCGCGACTACGCAATCTTCACGACCGATACCGAGCGGCGCGTCACGGGTTGGTCGAAGGGCGCCGAGAATATCTTCGGCTTCTCCGCTGAGCAAGCTGTCGGCATGAGCTCCGACGTGCTGTGGACGTCGGAGGATCGGGGGAACGGGCAACCGGCGCGTGAGGTCGAAACCGCGCTTGCGACGGGCTGCGCCGAAGACGAGCGATGGCACCTTCGCTCGGACGGCGCCCGCGTGTTTCTCAGCGGGTCGGTCCACCCTCTTCCCGCCGACGAGGAGGGCCGGCAACGCGGCGTCATCAAGATCGCTCGCGACGAAACCACCCGCCATGCCGCCGCTCGTGCCCTCCGCGAAAGTCAGGAACAGACCCAGCTCGTCCTCGATAATACGGCAAGCGCCTTTTACTCGGTTGATCGAGAAGGCAACACCACTCTCGTCAGTCGCCGCTTTCTCGAAATGATCGGATTCAGCGATGAATCCGAAGCGCTCGGCCGCAAGCTCCACGATGTCATCCACCATACCCATCCGGACGGCTCGCATTACCCTGTCGAGCAATGCCCCATTTATTGCTGCGCTTCGACCGCCAAGCCCGCCCATGTTCCTGAAGAATTGTTCTTCCGGCTCGACGGCGAGCCTGTTCCCGTCGAATATTGGGTCGCGCCAATCATGCGCGGCGACGAGCATGTCGGCGCGACCTGCACGATTATCGACCTGTCACAGCGCAAGGAGGCCGAGCGAGCCGTACGGGAAAGCGAGGCCCGCTTCCGCAACATGGCCGATCATGCGCCGGTGATGATGTGGGTAACCGAGCCCGACGGATATTGCTCCTACCTCAACCGAGGCTGGTACGACTTCACCGGGCAGACCGAGGAAGAAGCGCTGGGATTTGGTTGGCTCAAGGCGGTTCATCCCGACGATGCGGCGGAAGCCGAGCGGGCATTTGTTGAATCCAATGCCAATTCGGCACCCTTCCGCGTCGAATATCGACTCCGCCGCGCCGACGGCGTTTACCGCTGGGCGATCGACGCCGCCGCACCGCGTTTCGGTGTCGAGGGAGAGTTTCTCGGCTTTGTCGGGTCAGTCGTTGACATCGACGAGCGTAAGCTGATCGAGCAGGCGCTGAGCGAACGAAGCGAGGAATTCTACGCGCTCGCGGACAATATTCCGGCGCTGGCTTGGATGGCCTACGCCGATGGCGCCATTTTTTGGTACAATCGGCGTTGGTACGATTATACCGGCACGGACCCCGAAACGCAGGAAGGCTGGGGCTGGGAGACGGTGCACGATCCTGAGGTCCTGCCAATTGTAATCGAGCGCTGGACCGCTTCGCTGCGAAATGGCGAGCCATTCGAGATGACCTTCCCGCTACGCCGCGCGGATGGTCAGTTTCGGCCATTCCTGACACGGGTCGTGCCGATCACTGACGACCAGGGGAACATCACCCGCTGGTTCGGGACCAACACCGACATCAGTGAACAGATCGCGGCGGAGGAAAAGCTGCGCGAATTGAACGAGACGCTGGAGCGGCGTGTTCTCGAGATTGCTGCGGACCGCGAACGGGCGTGGCGAGTTTCACAAGAACTGCTCGCCGTGTTCAACGCGGACGGGGCATTTGCCGAGGTCAACGCCGTATGGACCACAACCCTGGGTTGGGACACCGACGAGTTGCTCGGACAGCCGTTCGCCAGCTTCACCCATCCCGACGACCTTGAAGCGACGTTGGCCAAGTTTGCCGCCACCTTTGAAACTCCGCTCACCGTGCCCTATGAGTACCGTTTCCGTCGCAAGGACGGCGGCTATCACTGGTTCTCTTGGACGGCCACTTTCGAACAGGGCCGCGTTTACGCATCGGGTCGTGACGTCAACGCTGAAAAGGAGCGCGAAGCCGAACTGAAACGGGCGCAGGAGGCACTTCGTCAGTCGCAGAAAATGGAGACGCTCGGGCAGTTGACCGGCGGCATTGCGCATGATTTCAATAATCTGCTGCAGATCATCACCGGCAACCTCGACATCCTCCAGCGCACGATGCCGGAGGACTCACCGCGACAGCGGCGCTCGGTGGAAAACGCCATGCGCGGCGCCGAGCGAGCCGCCGTCCTGACCCAGCGCCTGCTCGCCTTCTCGCGCCGCCAACCGCTCGCTCCCAAAGTGATCGACCCGAACAAGCTTGTCGCCGGAATGTCCGAAATGCTGCACCGGACGCTCGGCGAGACGATCGCGATCGAGACGGTCCGCGCCTCGGGCCTGTGGCGGGTCGAAGCCGATCCCAATCAACTCGAAAATGCGATCCTGAACCTCGCGGTGAATTCGCGCGATGCGATGCCGGGCGGCGGCAAGCTGACGATCGAAACCGCCAACACCCATCTGGACCGCGATTATTCAGAGCGCCACAGCGGCGTGGCGGCTGGCCAATATGTCGTCATCTGCGTCTCCGACACCGGGGCGGGAATGGACGCCGACACCGCCGAACGGGCCTTCGATCCTTTCTTCACGACGAAGGAGGTCGGCAAGGGCACCGGGCTTGGCCTGTCGATGGTCTATGGCTTCGTCAAGCAGTCGGGCGGCCATCTCAAAATCTATTCCGAGGCGGGCGACGGCACGACGGTAAAAATTTACCTGCCTCGCCATCACGGGGAGGAAGAGGCGGTTGCCGAGACGGTGACCGATGACGCGCCGCCGGAGGGCGCCGAGACGATCCTCGTATGCGAGGACGATGATGACGTCCGCGCCTACTCGGTCGATTCGCTTCGCGAGCTCGGGTACCGGGTAATCGAGGCAGCGGACGGAGAAGCGGC
>JALYQH010000348.1 GCA_030855945.1 Pseudomonadota bacterium
AGCATCTGCGGGCCAGCCTGGCGCGGATCAAGCGGCGCTACGGGGTCGAGGTGACGCATCGCCCGCCGTCGATCGGCTATCGCGAGACAATCCGCCGCGCGGTGACCCAGCGCGGCCGGCACAAGAAGCAATCGGGCGGACACGGCCAGTTCGGCGATGTCGTCATCGACCTCGCCCCGCTGCCGCGCGGCTCGGGCTTCCGCTTCACGGAAAAGATTTCGGGCGGATCGGTCCCCCGCCAATATATTCCGGCGGTCGAGCAGGGCGTGCGCGACGCCATGGCCAAGGGTCCGCTCGGCTTCCCGGTGGTCGATGTCGCCGTAACGCTGACCGACGGCAGCTATCACAGCGTTGATTCGAGCGAGCTGGCGTTCCGCACCGCCGGGCGGATCGCGATGCACGACGCGCTCGCCGCCGCGACGCCGCATTTGCTCGAGCCGGTCCAGCACGTCACGCTGACTTGCCCGTCGAGCGCCACCAGCCGCGCCACCTCGGCGACCGCCGGACGGCGCGGCCAGATGCTCGGCATGGCGCCGCGCGACGGCTGGACCGGATGGGACCGGATCGACGCGCTAATTCCCGAAAGCGAGCTCGACGGACTCGAAGCCGAGCTGCGCTCGCTGAGCCAGGGACTGGCGAGCTATGAAGCGAGCTTCGACCATCTCGCCGAAGTCAGCGGAGCCCAGGCCGACAAGGCCCGCGCGCGTGTCGAGGAACATGCCTAGGGAGTGACAGGCTGGCCTTCGGCAACGGGCTCGCGCTCCTCGGCGGCGGAAATGACCTGCGCCGCAACCAGGTCGCCGACGACGTTGAGCGTCGTGCGGCACATGTCGAGGAGGCGGTCGACGCCGAGCACCAGCGCGATCGCCTCGGGCTGGATGCCGACCATCGCCAGGATCAGCGCGATCACCGGCAGCGAACCGGCCGGCACGCCGGCCGTGCCGATGCCGCCGAGGATGCATACCAGCATCACCATGATCTGCTGGCCAAGGGTCAAATCCACGCCGAAGAATTGCGCGAGGAAGATCACCGTCACGCCCTCGAACATCGCCGTGCCATTCTGGTTGGCGGTCGCTCCGATCGTCAGGACGAAGCGCGAGATGCGGCGCGGCAGGCCGAGCCGCTCGTCGGCGACCCGCAGCGAGGTCGGCAAGGTGGCGTTCGACGACGCGGTCGAAAAGGCCATCAGGCTCGCTTCCTGCGTCTCGCGGAAGAAGGCGATGGGATTCTTCTTGCCGAGCGTGGCGAGCAGCACCGGGAAGACGACGAACATCTGGATGGCGAGGGCGAGCAGCACCACCCCGACAAAGGCCGACAGCCGGATCAGAAGGTCCCAGCCGAACAAAGCGGCGAGGTTGAACATGAAGCAGGCGACCGCGATCGGGGCGAGCTTGATGACGATCATGATCAGCCGCATGGTAACGTCGAACAGGCCCTCGAATCCGCGCTGAAGGACGCGGCTATTGGGCGTGTCGGTCAGCAGCAGGCCGATGCCGAAGAATAGAGCGAAGAACATCACCGACAGGATCGAACTGTTCGAGCCCATCACCTCGACTAGGTTGTTCGGCACGATGTTGATGAAGGCATCGACGCCCGACGGCTGCTCGGCCCCCGCCTGGACGATTTCGCCGGCTCGGCCCGCCGACTGCTGTAGCATTTCTTCCGCCGCCGCGCGGTCGACGCCGGCGCCGGGCTTCAGCCAGTTGACCACGATCAGGCTGACCGCCACCGCAATCGACGACACGACGACGGTGTAGGCGAGCGTCCTCAGGCCGACCCGTTTGAGCGCGCGGACCTCACCCATCTCCGAAATGCCGACGACCAACGCGGAGAACAGCAACGGGACGACGAGCATGAACAGCAGGCGGAGGAATATCTGTCCGATCGGCTGGGTGACATAAGTGGTCACCGCCTCGACCCACGCCGCGTCACGCTGGGTCGAATAGACGATCAGCCCGGCGGCGAGACCGACGACGAACCCCACCAGCATCTGCCACTGCAGGCCGAAGCCGCTCTTCTCTTGCTCTTTCATCGTCGGTCCCCGTCTGTTGCCACTGGCATCGGGGCCGCCCCGCCCGCTTGTCAAGCTTGGGGCTAGACCGGCTGGTCGATCGATACCGGCGGAGTACTGAAATAGCGCGGGCCCGCGGCGGTCATATGGAAGCAATCCTCGAGGCGGATTCCGAACTTGCCCGGCAGGTAAATGCCCGGCTCGTTGGAAAAACACATGCCGGGCGCGAGCCGGGTCGTCTCGCCGCGGACGAGATTGACCGGCTCATGTCCTTCCATGCCGATGCCGTGCCCGGTGCGGTGCGACAGGCCGGGCAGCTTATAGTCCGGACCATAGCCCCAGCTTGTGTAAGCGGCTCGAACCGCATCGTCGACGCTGCCGGCGGTGACGCCGATCCGCGCGGAGGCCAGTGCGAACTTCTGGCCGTGCGCGACCTGCTCCCAAACGCGGCGCTGCTCGGGCGTCGGATCGCCGAACACGAAGCTGCGCGACACGTCGGACTGATAGCCGCGAAAAGCACAGCCGGTGTCGATCAGCACCACCTCGTCGCGCCGCACCGCCTGCGGCTTGCCGGTTCCGTGCGGATAGGCCGATGCCTCGCCGAGCAGCACCAGCGACCACGGGTTGCTGCCGCCGCCGGCGACCATCGCACTTTCGAGCATCGTTCCGATGTCGTCGGGGGTCATGCCCTCACGAAGCTGGCGATGCGTATCGCGGATCGCGGCGATGGTGATGTCGGTCGCCGCCTGCATCAGCGCGATCTCGGCGGGCGACTTATACATCCGGCAGCCGCGCACCACCGCGTTGGCGTTGGTCATGGCCAGCCGCGGCAGTTGGGCCTTGAGACGGTCGACGATGAAGAAGCGATTGGTCTCCTCGATGC
>JALYQH010000350.1 GCA_030855945.1 Pseudomonadota bacterium
AGGGCGCGATCGGGCGGATGGTCGCGGCGGGCAAACTCGCGTCGATGATCCTGTGGGGGCCGCCGGGGACCGGCAAGACCAGCATCGCGCGGCTACTCGCGGACGCGGTCGGCCTGCGCTTCGTCGCGCTGTCGGCCGTGTTTTCGGGCGTCGCCGACCTCAAGAAGATCTTCGCCGAGGCGCGGCAAATGGCCAAGGCCGGGCAGCGCACCTTATTGTTCGTGGATGAAATCCACCGCTTCAATCGCGCCCAGCAGGACGGTTTCCTGCCCTATGTCGAGGACGGCACGATTACGCTGGTCGGCGCGACCACCGAAAATCCGAGCTTCGAGCTCAACGCCGCCTTGCTCAGCCGCGCGCAGGTGCTGATCCTCCACCGCCTCGACGAGCGCGCGCTGTCGGAATTGCTGGATCGCGCCGAGGCGGTCGCCGAAAAGCCGCTGCCGCTCGAGGCCAATGCGCGCGCGGCGCTGATCGCCAGCGCCGACGGCGACGGCCGCTTCATCCTCAACCAGGCCGAAACGCTGCTCGACCTGAACCTCGAAGCTTCGCTGGACCCGGCCGGGCTCGCCGCGCTACTCCAGCGCCGGGTCGCGGTCTACGATAAGGACCGCGAGGGCCATTACAACCTCATCTCGGCGCTCCACAAATCGATCCGCGGATCGGACCCGCAGGCAGCGCTTTACTATCTGGCGCGAATGCTCACCGCCGGCGAACAGCCCTTGTTCCTGCTCCGCCGCCTCGTCCGCGCGGCGGTCGAGGACATCGGCCTCGCCGACCCGCAGGCGCTGGTCCAATGCCTCGCCGCGAAGGACGCCTACGACTTCCTCGGCTCGCCCGAGGGCGAGCTGGCGCTCGTCCAGGCCTGCCTCTACCTCGCCACCGCCCCCAAATCGAACGCGGTCTACAAGGCGCAAAAAGCGGCGTTTCGAAGCGCGAAAGACACCGGCTCGCTGATGCCGCCAATGAACATCGTCAACGCGCCGACGAAGCTGATGAAGCAGGTCGGCTACGGCAAGGGCTACGCTTACGACCATGATGCCGAGGACGGCTTCTCCGGCGCCAATTACTGGCCCGACGAGATGCAGCCGCAAGACTATTACGAGCCGACCGACCGGGGCTTCGAGGCCAAGGTCAAGGAGCGGCTGGCGTGGTGGGAAGCGAGGCGCGCGGATCTTGCGGCGCACGATTGATCACCTCGCTTGGCGCAAGAGCTTAGATCTTAGCGATAAGCTTCTCGGCGATGCGCCACTCGCACCACCAAAATCGTAATCCGCTCACCCTCGATGCGCGCGATCACGCGATAGTCGCCGATTCGCCAGCGCCAATAGCCGGCATGTTCCCCGGCGAGCGGGGCGCCCAGCGCGCGCGGGTCGTCCAGAGGGGCGATACGCTCTTCCAGCGTGCGGATGATCCGCGCTGCGGCGGCACGGTCGAGTTTACGAAGTTCCTTGGCCGCTTGGGGCAGGAACTCAATCGCCCAAGCCAAGCTTGGCCTTCAATTCCGACAGCGCGATGGCGTCGCCTGCGCGGAAATCTCGTATCCGCTCTTCGGCGAGGTAGAAATCCTCGAGATCGTCGAGATGCGCGATGATCGCTGCGCGCGCGTAAAAGGTCTTCGTCCGCCCGGTCTTCGCCGCGAGCCTATCCAGTCTCTTTTCGGTATCGTCGTCGAGCCTTACCGCCAACATCGCCAGCTCCTTTCGCTATACACGTATAGCATAGCAGATAATATCGGCGAAGTCTGGAAAAAAGCACGCTCACCAGCGGTTGAGGAGCTACCGCTTTGCGCTAAGGTAGCGCCGCTCAACCAAGGGGAAGCCAAGGTGTACCAGACCCAACCGCCAGCCCAATATTGGCAAAGTCAGCTAGTCGAATGGGGGCCGCGAATCCTGTTCGCGCTGCTGATCCTGGTCGCGACGCACTTCATCGCCAAGGCGGTGCAGTGGGGCGTTGCGCGGATCGTCGACAAGGTGCCGGTGCTCAAGCGTCACCCGGGCACCGGCGGCGACAGTGTCGGCAAGGAATTGGGCCGGCTGGCCTATTGGCTGATCTGGCTGGTCGGGCTGATCGCCGCGCTCCAGCCACTCGGCCTGTCCGGCGTGCTGACCCCGGTTACTTCGCTGACCAACGAAGTATTCGCTTTCCTGCCGCGGCTGCTCGGCGCCGGCCTGTTCTTCTTCGCGGGGCTGATCCTCGCGCGGATCGTACGCCATGTCATCGAGGCGGCGCTGGGCGCGCTCAACCTCGAGCGGCTCGCCAGCCGCGCCGGGCTCAAGATGGGCGAAACGCCGGTCGCGGTCGACAGCGCCGGCACCGCCAGCGAGGGCGCCGCCCCGGCGCGCAGCTCGATCGCGCAAGCGGTCGGAATGACGGTGTCGGCGATCATCATCATCTTCGCGGCGATCGGCGCGCTGCAGATTTTGCAGGTCTCGGCGATTTCCGAGCCCGCGACCAACATGCTCAACATAATTGCGGGCGCGATCCCCGACGTCATCGGCGCCTTGCTGTGGCTGGCGATCGCGTTCGTCATCGGCAAATGGGTCAAATCGCTGATCGAGACGGTGCTGCCTAGCCTCGGCTTCGACGACAGCGTGCGCGCGCTCGGCATCATGCCATTGGTGTCGAACCCGTCACGGATCGTCGGCACCATCGCCATGACCGCGGTGCTGCTCGGCGCGGCGATCGAGGCGGCGCGGCGAATTGGCGGGGACAGTGTCGCGGCGCTGCTGTTCCAGATTACCGAGCTCGGCGGCAAGGTGATCTTCGGCACGGTGATCATCGTCGTCGGCCTGTTCCTCGCGCGAATCCTCGCCGCTCTGGTCGGCTCTTCCACCGGCGAGGCGGGCTATGCCCAGACGATCGTCAAATA
>JALYQH010000309.1 GCA_030855945.1 Pseudomonadota bacterium
GCTATCACCATTTGCTCGAAACGCGCGTTGGTCCGCCGACGCCGCGACTGGGCGCAATGACGCTTCACGAATGGGTCGCCGACGGGCTGATGGCGATCTTCTTCCTGCTGGTCGGGCTCGAAGTGAAGCGCGAATGGCTGGTCGGGCGATTGTCGACCCCCGCCGAGCGCCGCCTGCCGATCATCGCCGCTGCCGCCGGAATGGCGCTTCCGGCCCTCGTCTATCTTAGCGTGACCGGTTTCGACCCGCGCCTGGTCAGCGGCTGGGCGATCCCGGCGGCGACCGACATCGCTTTCGCCATCGGCGTACTTGCCATCCTCGGCCGCCACGCGCCCGCATCGATCAAGCTGCTGCTCGTCACCATCGCCATCGTCGACGACATTGGCGCCGTGATCGTCATCGCGGTTGCTTATTCGGCGGACATCGACGGCGCGGCGCTTGCCGGCGCCCTGGCGCTGGTCGTCGCGATGGCGACGCTCGGCCAGTTCGGCGTGCGTAGCTTGTGGCCGTTCATGGTCGGTTTCGTCTTGCTCTGGCTGCTGGTGCTGACGAGCGGAATTCACCCGACCATCGCCGGGGTTCTCGCCGCGCTGACCGTCCCGCTTGCCAAAAGCGAGCCCCGCTCCCCGCTCAAGCGGCTCGAACATGCCATCCACCCCTGGGTGATGTTCGGCATCGTGCCGCTGTTCGGCTTCGTCTCGGCCGGGGTCGAGCTGGGCGGTGGGCTTGCCGCGCTCACCACGCCTCTGCCGCTCGCCATTCTCCTCGGCCTGTTCGTGGGCAAGCAGCTCGGGGTGTTCGGAGCGTTGTGGGCGACCATCAAAGCCGGCTGGGCGCCAATGCCGCGCGGGGTCAGTTGGCGCCAGCTCTACGGAGCCGCGACCTTGTGCGGAATCGGCTTCACTATGAGCCTGTTCATCGGCGCGCTCGCTTTCCCTTCCGACTCGCAGCAGATCGACGCGGCCAAGCTCGGCACGCTCGCCGGGTCGCTGCTCTCCGCGCTTGGCGGCTATTTCATCCTGCGCACGGCGCCCGCGGGCGAGGTCGACGCGAGGGACGCGGGCCAGGCCGACGACATCTTCTGCGCCGACGACGAAATCGACTGGGCGGACGAGCCTCGCGCCGGTTGACCCGGCATGGATGGCACTCAATGGTCGAGGCTCCACCCGCGAAAGGCTCTGCGCATGATTCGAAAGCTGGTCGCCCTTACGCTGTTCGCCGCCGCGCTTACGGCCTGCCAAACCGCCGGACCGACCGTCTCCTCTGGCGACAGCCTCGATTCCATCGCGCGCGATTACGTCCTGCTCAGCCTGACGATCGGCGAGAAGGAGGACGGCTATATCGACGCGTATTACGGCCCGCCCCAGCTTCAGACCCAGGCCAAGGCCGACGCGTCGGGACAGGACCTCGCTCAGCTTGCCGGGCGAGCCGCGGCGCTAAAGGCCCGCGCCGCCTCATACTCTTCGGAAGCGAACGGTTCGCTCGCTACCCGCCGCGCCCGCTTTCTCGTCGCGCAACTGACCGCCGCGGAGACCCGCCTGAGGATGCTGCGCGGCGAGAAGCTGCCGTTCGCCGAAGAAGCTCAAGGGCTTTTCGGAGTGCGCCCCGAGCTCGCCCCGCTAGCCAGTTTCGACCCGGTTCTGGCGCGGATCGAGAAACTGGTTCCGGGCGAAGGCCCGCTTTCGGCCCGCGTCGATGCGTTCCAGAACCGCTTCACCATCCCCAAGGAGCGGCTCAAACCGGTGTTCGATGCCGCCATCGCCGAGTGCAAGCGGCGGACGCAGCAGCATATCAAGCTGCCGCCGGGCGAGACCTTCACCATGGCTTTCGTTACCGGCAAAAGCTGGTCGGGTTATAATTATTATCAGGGCAACGCCAACAGCCGGATCGAGATCAACACCGACCTGCCGATCCGCATCAACCGCGCGGTCGATCTTGGCTGCCACGAAGGCTATCCCGGCCACCATGTGCTCAATGCGTTGCTCGAGCAGCGTCTGGTCAATGACAAGGGGTGGGTCGAATATAGCGTCTATCCGCTCTATTCGCCGCAGTCGCTGGTCGCCGAAGGGTCCGCCAATTACGGCATCGACCTCGCCTTTCCCGGCCCGGAGCGGCTGGCATATGAAACGCGCGCGCTCTATCCGCTCGCCGGCCTTTCGACCGCCGACGCCACCGCTTATAGCGCGCTGCAGGAAGCGCTGGAGGACCTCGGCGGCGCCCGCTTCACCATTGCCCGCGAATTGCTCGAAGGCCGCATCGACGACGCCGAGGCGATCCGCCTGACCCAACGCTACCAATTGGTCTCGCCCGAGCGCGCCAAGCAAAGCGTCGCCTTCACCAGGCAGTATCGCAGCTATGTCATCAATTACGGCCTCGGCCAGGACATGGTCCGCGCCGACGTCGAGGCGGCGGGCGCCACGCCGGCGGCGCGGTGGCGGCGGATGGAGCAGATTATCAGCGAGCCGACGCTGCCGAGCGACCTGCGAAGCTGATGCGCTGTTTCTGGGACGAGCGGCAACGCCTTCACGCGCCGAGCACCGAATTCTTCAACGGCGGGCTTCACCCTGCCGCCGAGCATCTCGGCCGAGTGGATGCGATGCTTGCAGCGGTGGGCGCCACCGAGACACCGCGCGACCGGGGCGAGGAGCCGCTGCTGCGGGTTCACACGCGCGCTTATCTCGACCTGCTCAAGACCGCGCATGAGGAGTGGCTTTCGGCCGGCCGGGAGGGCGATGCACTGCCCTACTGCTTCCCGGTCGTCGGCCGCCGTCCCCTCGATCTGACCCGGATCGACGCCCGGCTCGGCGCGCACAGCATCGACACCGCCACTCCGATCGCCGCGGGAACGTGGCAGGGGTCCTATTGGTCGGCGCAGACTGCGCTTGCGGCGCTCGACGCGGTGATTGGCGGCGAGCGATATGCTTTCGCGCTGACCCGGCCGCCCGGCCACCATGCCGGCGCCGACTATATGGGCGGCTATTCCTACCTCAACACCGCGGCGATCGCGGCCGAGGCCGCCATCGCCGCAGGCCGGCGTCGGGTCGCGATCCTCGATGTCGACTACCATCACGGCAACGGCACGCAGGACATCTTCTATGCGCGCGGCGACGTGTCGTTCGTATCGATCCACGCCGATCCGGCGACCGACTACCCCTTCTTCTGGGGCCATGCCGACGAGCGCGGCACGGGCGAGGGCGAGGGCGAGGGCGCGAATCTCAATCTGCCGCTCCCGCGCGGCACGGGCTGGAGCGACTATGCGCCGGCGCTTGCCCGGGCGCTCGACTGGATCGAGCAGCGGCAGCCCGACCTGCTGATCGTCTCATACGGCGCCGACACTTTCGCCGGCGACCCGATCAGCCACTTCGAGCTGCAGACGAGCGACTATGCGCCCATGGCCCGGCGGATCGCCGCACTCGCACTGCCGACGCTGATCGTCATGGAAGGCGGTTACGCGGTCGACGCGCTCGGCGTGAATCTAGCCTGCTTCCTCGCCGGCTTCGGAGCCTGAGCTGTGCCATCAGCTCCGAAACGAACATTCTAAGGCCGGCTAAGGGTCGGACCCAACCGCAGGGACCAGATTTCCGGCGCAGTGCCAAGCCGAAGCGGCAATATGCTTGTTCCGAGCCCCGCTGTCGTGATGACCCGAAGCGATCCTTCATGCATTGCACCGCAGGCGAACCGCTCCCCGTGGTCGGACATGTAACTGATAGCGCCGATGAACGGCAGCCGGATTTGACCGCAGTGCGTATGACCCGCGAGCAATAGGCTCACGTCAGTCGGCAACGACGGAGCGATATCGGGACTGTGACTCAGGATCACGCGGGCTCCTGGATTTGAACGAATGGCTGCGACGGTTCGCGTCACGTCGGCACGACCGGTGAAAGCATCATCGACGCCGCCAATCCGCAACGGTCCGACCGTGATGGCGCTGTTGTCGAGGAGTCTCACGTTCGCTTTGCGAAGGGCAGATGCGATGGCCCGCGCGTCGCGCCAATGATCGTGATTTCCAAGGACCGCGACAGTACCGAAACGCGCTTTGAGAAGCGCAAGCGGCGCCACGGCTTTCTCGGCGGAGTAACGCGCCGAGGCGGTGCGCTTATCGCTGACGAAGTCGCCGCCCAGCAAGACCAGATCGGGCTCTAGCTCATTGATCTGATCGACAATGCGTGCGAGCCGGGATGGTGGCATGTCCGGTCCGGCGACATGGACATCGGCGACAAACACGACTTGGATCGCAGCGTCACGGGACGGCCAGTCGGCGAATGCAATGCGGGCAGTTCGGACGACCGGCTGTCGAACCGCGCTCCAATACATGAAGCCGATGAGGGCGCAGGCAATTGCCCCTGCCAGAGCGGCCCATCTCACCGCCGCGTTCATTCCCGCGATAACTACAGCTTCTCGGTTAGCTCGGGGACGATCTTGAATAGGTCGCCGACGAGGCCGATGTCCGCGACTTGGAAAATTGGTGCGTCTTCGTCCTTGTTGATGGCGATGATGACCTTCGAATCCTTCATGCCCGCGAGATGCTGGATCGCGCCCGAAATGCCGATCGCGATGTAGGCGGCGGGGGCAACGATCTTGCCGGTCTGGCCCACCTGATAATCGTTGGGAGCATAGCCGGCGTCGACCGCGGCGCGGCTGGCACCAACGGCGGCGCGGAGCTTGTCGGCAAGCGGATCGATCAGCGCGTGGAACTGCTCGGACGATCCGAGCGCGCGGCCGCCCGACACGATGACCTTGGCGCTGGTCAGCTCGGGCCGCTCATTCTTCGACAGTTCGGCGCCGACGAACTCGGCCTTGCCCGACGCGCTGCCGGCGTCGACCGCCTCGACGGTTCCGCTGCCGCCGTCGGCCGATGCCTTGTCGAACGCCGTCCCGCGGACGGTGATGACCTTCTTGGCATCCTTCGAGCGGACGGTGGCGATGGCGTTGCCGGCGTAGATCGGGCGAGTGAAGGTGTCCTCGCCCTCGACCGAGAGGATGTCGGAGATTTGCATCACATCAAGCAGCGCCGCGACGCGCGGAGCGATATTCTTGCCCGTGGTGGTCGAGGAGGCGAGGAATGCGTCGTGGCTCGCCATCAGCGAGGCGGCGACGGGCGCAACGTCCTCGGCGAGCTGATGCTCGAGGTGCGCCGCGTCGGCGACATGGACTTTGCCCGCGCCCGCGATCTTGGCCGCCGCATCGGCGACGCCGCCAGCGCCTGAGCCGGCGACAAGCAAGTGGACCTCGCCAAGCTGCGACGCTGCGGTAACGGTGGCGAGCGTCGCATCCTTGATCGCCCTGCCTTCATGTTCGACCAGAACGAGCGTCTTCATTTCGCCACTCCCAGCGCTTTCAATTTCTCGACCAATTCATCGACGGACCCGACCTTGATTCCTGCCTGGCGCTTCGCCGGTTCGACCACCTTGAGCGTTTCGAGCCGCGGGGCGATGTCGACGCCGAAGTCGGCCGGGGTCTTGTTCGCGAGCGGCTTCGACTTGGCCTTCATGATGTTGGGCAGGCTCGCGTAGCGCGGCTCGTTGAGGCGCAGGTCGGTAGTGACGATCGCCGGAGTCGACAGCTTGAGGGTCTCGAGCCCGCCATCGACTTCGCGAGTGACGTTGACGCTGCCTTTCGAGACTTCGACTTTCGAAGCGAAGGTGCCTTGCGGCCAGCCGAGCAGCGCGGCGAGCATCTGCCCGACCTGGTTCGAATCGTCGTCGATCGCCTGCTTGCCCAGGATCACAATTCCGGGCTGCTCTTCCTCGACCACGCCCTTCAAGATCTTGGCCACGGCAAGCGGCTCGACCTCATCGTCGGTCTGGACCAGGATCGCGCGGTCGGCGCCCATCGCCAGCGCGGTGCGCAGCGTCTCGGTCGCCTTGGCCGGGCCGATCGAAACGACCACGATCTCGGTCGCCGCGCCCTTGTCGCGGAGCCGGATCGCTTCCTCGACCGCGATCTCGTCGAACGGGTTCATGCTCATCTTGACGTTGGCGAGGTCGACCCCCGAGCCATCCATCTTGACCCGCGGC
>JALYQH010000102.1 GCA_030855945.1 Pseudomonadota bacterium
TGCGTCGACAGCGCCGCCGACCTGGCCGCCAAATTGCGCGACCTCGCCGCAGAAGGCGACATGATCGTGTGCATGGGGGCGGGGGATATTACGAAGTGGGCTGCGGGACTGGCGAACGGCATCGCCAAGGCGCGGGCTAGCAAGTGATGGGAACCACCACTCCGTTCGTCCCCAGCGAAGTCGAGGGGCGTGGCGCGGCCGCACCTCGACTTCGCTCAGCACGAACGGCTTTAGAGGTAAAGGTGAGGGGCAAGCTCAAGCCCGGCGCACCCCTCGCGCCCCTTGTCTGGTTCAAATCCGGAGGCGCGGCCGAATGGCTGTTCGAACCGGCCGACCGCGACGATCTCATCCACTTCCTCGCCAACCTCGACCCCCGCACGCCGGTCATGGCGCTCGGCCTCGGCTCCAACATGATCGTCCGCGACGGCGGAGTGCCGGGAGTGACGGTGCGGCTCGGCAAGCCGTTCGCCAGGATTGAGCGGCTCGACGACGTGACTCTCAAGTGCGGCGGCGCGGCTTCGGGGATTCTGGTCTCCTCCACCGCGCGCGACGCCGGAATCGCAGGGCTCGAATTCTTGCGCGGTATTCCCGGTACCGTTGGCGGATTCGTACGGATGAACGGCGGCGCTTACGGCCGCGAAGTGGTCGACATCCTCGTCTCGTGCACCGTCGTGCTGAGGGATGGCAGTGTCGAATCATGGCCCGCCGAACGGCTCGGTTACACCTATCGGCACAGCGAATTGCCCGAAGGTGCGGTGGTGATCGAGGCGGTGCTTCGCGGGACGCCTGGCGATCCGGCCGTGATCGGCGCCGATATGGACCGCATCGCCGCCGCGCGGGAAAAGAGCCAGCCGCTGCGCAGCCGCACCGGCGGCTCGACTTTCAAGAACCCGCCCGGCCACAAGGCATGGGCGCTGGTCGCCTCTGCCGATTGTCGCGGCCTGCGCATCGGCGATGCCCAAGTGTCGGAGAAGCATTGCAATTTCCTCCTCAACCTCGGTAACGCCAGCTCGTCCGAGATTGAGGAGCTTGGCGAGGAAGTGCGCCGCCGCGTGTACGACCGGACCAACATCATCCTCGAATGGGAAATCCAGCGGATCGGAGTGGAATGACCGGGCTCGACAAGAACTTGCATATCGTCGTGCTGATGGGCGGCTGGTCGGCTGAGCGGCCGGTTTCGCTGATGAGCGGCGAAGGCGTGGTCGCGGCATTGAAGGAGCGCGGCTTCACCAACGTCACGCCCGTCGACATGGACCGCAGCGTGGCGCAGGTGCTCGCGGGCATCCGCCCCGACGTAGTGTTCAACGCGCTCCACGGTACGCCTGGCGAGGATGGCACCGTTCAGGGCATGCTCGACCTGATGCAAATCCCCTACACCCATTCGGGCGTCACCACCTCGGCGATCGCGATCGACAAGGAATTGACCAAGGCGGTGCTGGTTCCCGGCGGGGTCCGCATGCCCAAGGGCAAGATGGTCGACTCATCCTCGCTCTACGAGGGCGACCCGATGGCGCGGCCCTATGTGCTGAAGCCGGTCAATGAGGGCAGCTCGGTCGGCGTGGCGATCGTCACCGACGACAGCAATTACGGCCATCCGATCAGCGCCCGCGCCGAAGGCCCGTGGCAGGATTTCCCACGCCTCCTCGCCGAGCCGTTCATCCGCGGGCGCGAGCTGACCGTCGCGGTGCTCGGCGACGAGGCTTTGTGCGTCACTGAGCTCAAGCCCAAGGCGGGCTTCTACGACTTCGACGCCAAATATACCGACGGGCTGACCGAGCATATCTGCCCCGCCGAAGTGCCGCCCCACATCGCCGAGGCGATGCTGGCGATGGCGCTTCGCGCGCATCGCCTGCTCCACTGCCAGGGCGCGTCGCGCTCCGATTTCCGCTGGGATGACAGCCAGGGTGAGGCCGGCATCTATTTGCTGGAGATCAATACCCAGCCTGGGATGACGCCGCTGAGTTTAGTCCCGGAGCAGGCCCGGCAGAGGGGCATCGAATATGGCGAGCTGGTTGAGCGGATCATCGCGGAAGCCATCTCCGGCGCGCGCGGCAAATCTGAAGCGCTGAGCGCGCCCGGCCGGTGAGCGCGGCGCACGTCAAGCGCGGTGGGGGCGCTCGAACCAAGAGCCGCAAGCCGCCGCCGCGGGTCGCGGTGCCGCGCAAGGTCGCGGCGCGGCTCGCGGTGGAGCAGGCCGAGGCCAACCGGCTGGCAACCTGGGCGTTCGGGCTGTTCGTCCTCGTCATCGTCGCCCTCTCGCTGATCGCCCTTGAGGTTCCCGCCAAGCTTGGCCGCGCTGCCGGCGAGTTGGTCGGCGACGCCGGTTTTCGCGTGCGCAGCGTCGCGGTCCAGGGAACGCGGCGGATGGATTCCAGGCCGATTTACCGGATCGCGCTCGACCAGCGCACCACCGCGCTGCCGCTGGTCGACGTCGCCGCGATCCGCGAGAAGTTGCTCGGCTTCGGCTATGTCAAAGATGCGCGCGTATCGCGCCGCTACCCGGATACGCTGGTGGTAGACATCGTCGAGCGCAGTCCCGCCGCTCTGTGGCAGGATGGCAGCCGGCTGTCGCTGATCGATGCCGAGGGCGTGGTGCTTGACCGCGTGCCGGTCACGCGCATGCCGGACTTGCCGCTGCTCGTCGGAACCGGCGCCAACGGCCACGCCCGCGCGCTCGATCAACTGCTCAGCCGCGCGCCGACGATCAGGGCGCAACTGGTGTCGGCGAGCTGGATCGGGCAGCGCCGCTGGGACCTCGCCGTCCAGACCGGCGAGGTCATCGCGCTCCCCGAAGGCGGTCCGGCGGCGGCCACCGCGCTTGAAAAGTTCGCGGCGAAGGACAAAGCGGCGGGCTTGCTCGGGCGCGGGATCAAGCGCTTCGATCTGCGCATCCCGGGCAAGATGATCGCGCGCCTGCCGCGCGCGCCGGGCGATCCGATCATTCCTGTGTCCGAAAGCTGACCCCGACCGATGCCGATCAATCATGACCAGCCGCTCATCGCCGCGCTCGACATCGGGTCGTCGAAGGTCGGCGCGCTGATTGTCACGCTCGACGACGACGGCCGGTTGCGCGTGCTCGGAACCGGCCAGCGCGAAAGCCGGGGAGTCACGCGCGGCTATGTCACCGACATGGACGCCACCGAAGTCGCGGTGCGCGAAGCGGTCGAGATTGCCGAGCGAATCTCGGGCGTGACCATCGACGACGTCTGGGCGAGCTTCGGCGCTGGCGGGCTGA
>JALYQH010000058.1 GCA_030855945.1 Pseudomonadota bacterium
ATGTCTTGCAGTGGACACAGTTCTGCGCGTTGATCTGAAGCCGCGGTGAACCAGCCTCCTCGACAATCTCATAAACGCCCGCCGGGCAATAGCGTTGCTCGGGCGCGTCGTAGAGCGCGAGATTGACGGTGATCGGCACCGCCGCATCCCTGAGCGTCAGGTGGATCGGCTGGTCTTCCTCATGATTGGTGTTCGATAGGAACACCGACGACAGGCGGTCGAAGGTCAGTTTCCCGTCGGGCTTGGGGTAGCTGATCGAATGGAAATGCTCCTTGAGCCCGATCTGGGCATGGTCCGGATGGTGCTTCAGCGTCCACGGCGTCCGCAATTTGAGCCAGCCGAGCCACATGTCCAGCCCGGCGGCGACCGTGCCGATCGTCCCGCCCCATTTGGCGATGGCCGGCTGGGCGTTGCGGACGATCTTGAGTTCGTCGGCGATCCAGCTCGAGCGGACCGCCGGCTCATACCCGTCAAGCACATCGAAGCGGCGGTCGGCGGCGATTGCTTCAAACGCGGCTTCGGCGGCGAGCATCGCCGATTTCATCGCGGTATGGCTGCCCTTGATCCGGGGCACGTTGAGGAAGCCCGCCGCGCAGCCGATCAGCGCGCCGCCGGGAAAGGCGAGCTTGGGGATCGCCTGCCACCCGCCCTCATTGATCGCGCGCGAGCCGTAACTGACCCGCTTCCCGCCCTCGATCTCGGCGCGGATCGCGGGGTGAAGCTTCCACCGCTGGAACTCCTCGAACGGCGCCAAATAGGGATTGCGGTAATCGAGCGCGACGACGAAGCCCAAGGCGACCTGGCCATTGTCCTGATGATAGAGAAAGCCGCCTCCCCACGCATCGTCGAGCGGCCAGCCTTGCGTGTGGATCACTCGTCCCGGCTGATGTTGTTCGGCAGGGACGTCCCACAACTCCTTGATACCGATGCCGTAAACTTGTGGTCCCGACTCTTTGCGCAGCTCAAAGATACGAGTCAGTTCCTTGGTCAAATGGCCCCGCGCGCCCTCGGCGAAGAAGGTGTAGCGAGCGTGGAGCTCCATCCCCGGCTGATAGTCGGCGCGGTGGGTGCCATCGCGGGCGACGCCCATGTCGCCGGTGGCGACGCCCTTCACGCTGCCGTCGTCGTTGAACAGGACTTCGGCGGCGGCGAAGCCGGGGAAAATCTCGACACCAAGCTCTTCGGCCTGCTGGCCGAGCCAGCGCGTGAGGTTGCCGAGGCTGGCGCTGTACGTACCCTCATTGTGCATGAACGGCGGAAGGAACAGCGACGGGATCGAGTATTTGCCCTTGCGGGTCAGCACCCAATGAAGGTTCTCGGTCACAGGCACGGTCAGCGGCGCGCCCTTGTCCTTCCAGTCGGGGATCAGCTCGTCGAGCGCCCGCGGATCGATCACTGCCCCCGACAATATGTGCGCGCCGACCTCGCTGCCCTTTTCAAGCACGCACACACCGATCTCGCGGCCCTTTTCCGCGGCAAGCTGTTTGAGGCGGATCGCGGCGGCGAGGCCGGCGACGCCGGCACCGACGATGACGACATCATATTCCATCGATTCCCGGTCGCTCATCACGGTCCTTCCGTCGCACCTAACCGACATTTCGGCCCAACAGCCCTGCCAATTCCTTGACCGCGCCGTCAACCTTGGACGACAGAAGGGCGATGGGTGGGACAATCAGCGAACCGGCGGCGATCGATGCCGCCACGGCGACGAGCCTGCTCGGCTGGTGGATCGACGCCGGGGTTGATGTCGCGGTAAGCGAGAGCCCACGCGACTGGCGCCGCGCGGTTCAGGCGCCAGTTGCCGCCGCGGCGCCGCCGACGGAAGCGCCCGCAGACCTGTTCGCCTTTCGCGCATGGCTCGAGACGGCGACCGGCCTGCCGCTCGACCGCGGCGGCGCCCGGCGTGTGCTTCCGGTCGGCGCCGAACATGCCCCGATCATGCTGCTCGCCGATTTCCCCGCCGCGCCAGAGGGCGCCGACGGCCGCCCGATTGCGGGTGAGGCGTGGAGGCTCGCGACCAAAATGCTCGCCGCGATCGGGATATCGCCCGACGCCGCTTATCTCGCCACCCTCGCCTGCTTCCACGCACCCGGCGCCAAGCTCGACGGTAGCGAGCTCGAGCGCTGCGGCCAGATCGCGCGCGACCATGTCCGACTCGCCAAACCAAAGCGGCTGCTGCTGCTCGGCGACGGCCCGGCGCGAGCGCTGACCGGGCAGCCGCTGGCGGCGGCGCGCGGGCGGGTTCACCGTATCGAGGGGGTTCGCGCGGTGGCTACTTTCCACCCGCGCTGGCTCCTCCAGCGCCCCTCGGAC
>JALYQH010000061.1 GCA_030855945.1 Pseudomonadota bacterium
TGCGGTCGGCGCGCGCGACTGCGTGGTCACGCTGATCGTCGCCTCGTCGGGCGGCGCCTTCAAATTCTCGCCGATCCGAACGGTCACCACCGGCGTCGCGGCAAGCTCGCTCAGCGATGCCCCCTGCAGGGCGGCGGCGGGAGCGGCAAGAGCCAGCAAACAAACACAATAAGGCGCGAAACGCATGTCACATCACTCCATCCGCAATTGGCGAGGCCGCAGTCTGTCCTGCAGCGGGGACGCTGGCAACCAAGCGCCAGCGTTGGATGAAAATTGATTATATCACCGCTCATCCTCAGGAGGGACTGAGCGAAGTCGAAGGCCCGCCTCGAATGACGGGCATGCCTAAGCGGGAGCATCGAAATGTCCCTCAAGCGCCGACTCGCAGGTCGAAATCGGAGCTGAAACCAAAGCTACGTTAATTTCCCCATTTGACGATGTGAGCGGAACCGCGGTCCTTTTTGCGCGCTTTTGCGGAGCCACTGATGCCGCACTACCATATCAACCTTAGAACCGCGTCGACTTTGTCCGACTCCTGGCCGATCGAAAGCGAAGATCTGACCGCCCTCCGCATCGAGCTGGCGAGGTTTGTCGGCGAGTTTTTGAAAGATCACGCGAATCTCATCTGGGAGGATCAGGACTGGCGCATTGACGTGACCGATGAGGCGGGCTTGATTCTCTACGTCATGGAAATCTCGGCAACCGATACCGCGGCGACAATGCCGCTGTTCAGGCGGGGCCTGCCAGCAACCTAATCGCCACGCGACGACCGCTTAAGTCCCGGAAATCTTCTTCGCCCCTTCGCGCCTTCGTGTGAGCCCGCTCTTCCTTCGCATCTCATTCTCCCTTACGCCCCCGCCACTGACGAATTGCACGAGCGCCGGGGGGCGACCGATTGCAAGAGTGAACGATGGCATACGATGGCGAGCCCCGGGCGGCTGACGAAACGGATTTTCTGACCGGCGGCGGCGAGATGGGCGCCTTGATGCGCGCTCGCGACTGGTCCGGGACGTCGCTCGGCCCAATCGACGATTGGCCGCAAAGCCTTCGGATCACCCTCTGCACGATGCTCGGTTCGAGCCACGCTATGTGCCTCGCCTGGGGTCCGGCGCTGACCTTGTTCTACAATGACGCTTATGTCCCGTTCCTGCGGGCGCGGCATCCGGCGGCGCTCGGCGAGCCGCTCGACCGGGTGTGGTCGGATGTGTGGAAGGACATCGCGCCGTTCGTCGAACGCGCCATGGCCGGCGAGTCGGTTCAGGTCGAAGACTTGCCGCTGGATATGACTCGCCACGAGGACCGGCAGATGACTTGGTGGACCTTCACCTACAGCCCGGTGCGCGACGAAAGCGGCGCTGTGGCGGGCATGCTCGACATCTGCAGCGAGTCGACCGATCGGCTGATCGGCCAAAGGCGGAGCGACGAAGTTCAGGAGCGCCAGCGGCAGATGCTTCGCCAGATGCCCGGCTTCGTCGCCATGCTGTCCGGACCTGAACTCATCTACACCTACGTCAACGAAGCCTATGTCGAGATTTCCGAGCGCACCGATTTTATCAGCCGCCGTTTCCGTGACGTCTTCGCCGACATCACCGGACAGGGCTTTCACGAATTGTTCGAAAACGTCTTCCATAGCGGCGAGGGCGTCGTCACGCGCGGCATGGAGCTCCATCTCCACGGCCGCGACGAGGCGCAATATATCGACTTCGTGCTCGAACCGATTCGCAACGACGAGGGCATCATTACCGGCGTGTTCGTCGGCGGCTATGAAACCACCGACGTATATCGCGGCAATCAGGCATTGCGCGATAGCGAGACGCGTCTCGCCTTCCTCGACCGGCTCGGCGCGGAGACCACACACCTCGCCGACGCAGATGCGGTCCTGGCAACCACCACTCGGCTTCTGGGCGAGCATCTCGGCCTTTCTGTCTGCGCCTACGCCGACATGGACGAGGATCAGGACGGCTTTACCATTCGCGGCGACTGGGCCGCACCGGGATCGACCAGCATCGTCGGGCACTACAGCCTCGCCGATTTCGGCAAGCTCGCGGTGAAGAATCTCGGCGCCGGCCTGCCGCTCGTCGTCCACGACAATTTGCTCGAACTCGCACCCGAGGAAGCGGCGACCTTCCAGAACATTGGGATCGCCGCCACCATCTGCATGCCGCTCGTCAAAAACGGCCGCCTCGCCGCGCTGATGGCCATTCACGACCGCGTCCCCCGGATCTGGACCGACGCCGAGCTGAGTCTGCTGCGCGAGGTAACGTCGCGATCATGGGCGCACGTCGAACGCTTCGCCGCCCTCGCCGATCTGCGCGAAAGCGAGGAACGGCAGCGGCTCGTCCTCGATTCCGCCCCGGGCGGCTTTTATTCGGTCGACCGCGAGGGCACCACCAATCTCGTCAGTCGTGGTTTCATCGAAATGATGGGTTTCGGCAGCGATAAGGAAGTGCTCGGGCGCAAGCTGCACGGCCTCATCCATCATAGCCATCCCAACGGCACCCCTTACCCTGTCGAGCAGTGCCCAATCTATCGCTGCGCGAGCATCGGCGAGGTGGCGCACGTTCCCGACGAGCTGTTCTTCCGGCTCGACGGCTCCCCCGTGCCGGTAGAATATTGGGTGGCGCCGATTATCCGCGACGGCGAGCACATCGGCGCGATCTGCACCGTCCTCGATCTGACTCAGCGCAAGGCCGCCGAAACAGCGCTTCGCGAAAGCGAGGCGCGGCTGCGCGAACTTAATGAGACGCTCGAACAGCGCGTGGAAGCCCGCACCGCCGAGCTCGTCCGGGCCCAGGACGCGCTTCGCCAGTCGCAGAAGCTCGAGGCAATGGGTCAGCTCACCGGCGGCGTCGCGCATGATTTCAACAATTTGCTGACCCCGATCGTCGGCAGTCTCGACCTGCTCCAGCGCAGAGGGCTCGGCGATGCGAGGGAGCAACGCCTCATTGAGGGTGCGTTGCAATCCGCCGAGCGCGCGCGTGTGCTCGTTCAGCGGCTGCTCGCCTTCGCCCGCCGCCAGCCGCTTCTGCCAAGCGCGGTCGACGTCGCCGACCTCATCGCCGGAATGGCGGAACTCGTCGCCAGCACCTCGGGCCCCAACATCAAGCTCGAAGTCGCGGTTGCCGACGATCTTCCGCCCGCCCTCGCCGATCCCAACCAGCTCGAAATGGCGATTCTCAACCTCGCCGTGAACGCGCGCGACGCGATGCGTGACGGCGGCACGCTGACCATCGCCGCCGCCGACGAACAGGTCGCCCCCGGCCACCGCTCGGGCCTCACGCCTGGCCGCTTCGTCCATCTGTCGGTCGCTGACAACGGAGCCGGCATGGACGACGCGACCGTTGCTCGCGCGATCGAGCCATTCTTCTCGACCAAGGGCATCGGCAAGGGCACCGGACTCGGTTTGTCGATGGTCCACGGCCTCGCCTCGCAGCTCGGCGGCGCCCTCGCCGTGTCGAGCAAGCCCGGCCTCGGAACGCGGGTCGACCTGTGGCTGCCCGTCAGCGCTGCGCCCGCCGACGAGGCGGCCCCCGAGCCCGATGCCCCGCCCCGCGCCGACACGCTTGGCAC
>JALYQH010000086.1 GCA_030855945.1 Pseudomonadota bacterium
CAGCGGAACCGCGGTGTAGATGTCACGGCCCGGATAAATCATGATCTGGGCCGCTTCGGATCTCTATCGTTGCTCGCGCAAATGACGTGGCAGCTCGAGGATGTCCTTACGCTCTTTGCGTCGGGTAACTCGACGGACCTGAATGGCGAAGTGGGCGATCCGAAGTGGGTCGGCGACTTCAACTTGAGCTGGAACAAGGGACCTTGGACTGTTCTGTACGGTCTGGATGTCATCGGCGCGGCGAACGATTTCCAGGATTTGATCGACACTCAAGGTGGTCCGTGCCGTACGTCGTTTTTCCGCCCGGGCCCGAACTTCTCCGTGGACGAACAAAATAATTCCATCATACCGGTGGC
Organism: Pseudomonadota bacterium; assembly: GCA_030855945.1. Taxonomy (GTDB): domain Bacteria; phylum Pseudomonadota; class Alphaproteobacteria; order Sphingomonadales; family Sphingomonadaceae; genus Sphingomicrobium. The sequence goes on from JALYQH010000086.1 coordinate 357, forward strand.
ACAGCGCACTCCGTTCTGCCCCGATGTGTCGGTACCCTCGGTCCGCTATCACTCGCTTTCGGTTACCCGCGAGGTTGGCAAGCAGTTCGAGATGACCCTCGGCATGGCGAACATTTTCGATCGCAAGCCGCCGCGTGTCTCCTCGGCCTTCAGCGGCATCACCAACCTGGGCCAGGTTCCGGTGTTCGGCTCGCAATACGATTATATCGGACGCCGCGTGTTCCTGAACGTTCGTGGCAACTTCTAAGAATAGGTAAGCGCCGCGAGCGTAAGCAGAAAGGTTTCAAATGCGAAAAGCGTTCAAACTTGTGCCAGTTATCCTGGCCGTTGCCGCCACCCCGGCTTACGCGCAGGGAATTAGTGGCCGGGCCGAACTCCGGGTGGGCTACGACCAGCCCCGCGCCGAAATTACGATCGACGACTTCGAGTCCGAAATTTTCGGCATCGGTGATCTGGCCGTTGGCGCTGAGGTTGGCGTTGATGCGACGATCGGCACGGGCTTGCTCATCGGCGCCTATGCGGGCGCTGATTTCTCCCGCGTCGACGGTTGTGAGAATAATATCTTCTTCAGCGAGGATGCGGAGGTCGACCAGGACGAGGCATGCATCGATGCCGGGCGTAGTCTCACTGCCGGGCTTCGCGCAGGTCTGACCACCGGCGAGAGTGGCCTTGTCTATGTGAAGGGCGGATATTCAAACGCCCGGCTCAAGGCTTCGTACGTTGATCCCAGTGCCGGTGGCGTGTCCTTCGAAGATAGCGACACGGTCAGCGGCTATCATGTTGGCGGTGGCTTCGAGGTTGGACTCAGCCGCAACATCTACGTCAAGGGCGAGTATCTGCACCATTGGTACAAAAAGGCCTTTGGCGGCACTCTGGCGGACACTGAATCGGTCGACTTCAGGCGGCATCAGCTGATGGCCGGCATCGGCATTCGCTTCGGAGGCAGGGAGCCACTGCCCGTACTTGCTCCGCCGCCGCCCCCTCCGCCGGAGCCCATGGCGCCTGCGACGCAGACCTGCGCGGACGGCTCGGTCATCCTTGCAACCAACGCTTGCCCGCTTCTGCCGCCTCCTCCGGCTCCGGCACCGATGCCGATGCCCGGCGAGCGCGGATAAATTCAGGCCGCAATCTACAGGGAAGGGGCCGTCTCGCGAGAGGCGGCCCTTTTTCCGTGCGGCCTGTAGGGCTTCTACGCGGCTGACTATTGCGCGCTCGACCGGCTTCCTTATGACTAGCTGCATGATCGGGGGCTGTTTTGGACCGCGGCGCTGAGTGGGTCGTGCTCGGTGTGGCCGCGATTTGGCTGACCCTTGCGGTCTTGTTGGTCATCGTTGCGGGACGCAGGCTGCTGAGGGCGGATAGCTGGCGCCGCGCGGCGCGCGATCTCGCATTGCTGGTGGAACATTCGCCCGAACAGCCGTTGCTCCTTCGCGCCGATGGCACCATTGAAATCGACGCTCGGCTGCTTCGCGATCTCGGCCTTTCCTCACCGCCGGAAAGCCTTGCCGGCCTGAGTACGGCCGAGGCTGGAATCGTCGCGGAGGACCTGAAGTCGCTCGAAGCCGCGGTAGCGGTCGCGGCATTCTCCGGCGGAACGCTTGAGCGGTCGTTGCGGATTGCGGGATCGACCCGAATTCTCAATGTGCGTGGCGGCCCCGCACCGCCGCCCGCCGGCGCCGGGAGCATGTTGCTGTGGCTTGGCGACACGAGCCTCGCCGAGCAGGAAAAGGCGGCGCTGGCCGAAAGGCTCGGCCAGACCGAAAGCGCGCTCGACGCGCTGACCCACCTCATCGAGGCCGCGCCCTTTCCGATGTGGTATCGCGGGCCCGACCTCAGTCTCGGCCTCGTCAATTCAGCGTTCGTCGCGGCGGTCGAGGCGCACGACGCGGCCGAGGTGATCACTCGCGGCAGCGAATTGGTCGATGGTCCCGGCAGCGATACTGCCCGAGCCGGAGCGCAACGCGCGCTCGATCTCGGCAAGCCCTATTCGCGCACCCAGCCGGCGACGATCGGCGAGGAGCGTCGGATGCTGCGCTTGGTCGACGTCCCGCTGCCGACCGGCGCGGTGGCCGGCTTCGCGATCGACATCCAGGATCTGGAGGATGCGCGGATCGAGCTTGCCCGCCATGTCGAATCGCAGCGCGAGCTTGCCGATCACATGACCGCCGGCGCGGTCCAGTTCGACCCCGACCGGATGCTCGATTTCTTCAATCAGCCGTTCGCGATCATGGCTCGGCTCGACCCCGACTGGCTGGCCGAGAAGCCCGAGTTCGACCGGGTGCTCGAGCGCATGCGCGAAATGAACCGTCTGCCCGAAGTGCGCGACTTTCCGGCGTGGAAGGCCGAGCGACGCGACTGGTTCATTTCGCCCGACGAATTGATCGAGGAAGATTGGATCCTCGCCAGCGGCGATCATTTGCGGGTCGTCGCCCAGCCGCTTCCCGATGGCGGGCTGCGTCTGATCGTCGAGGACCGTACGGAACAGGTTCGGCTCGCCTCGGCGCGCGACACGCTGTTGCGCGTGCGCGCGGCAACGTTCGACAATCTGTTCGAAGCGATCAGCGTGTTCGCTTCCGACGGCCGGCTCTATCTGTGGAATCGCCGCTTTTCCGAAGTATGGAGCCTCGACGAGACATGGCTCGGGGAGCATCCGCGAGTCGACGAGCTGGTCCCCGCGATGGCGCGCAAGCTGGTCAATCCAACCGCCGCCGCGCAGGTCCGGGAACTGGTTCGCTCGACGACCAGCGGACGCCGGTCTGGCACCGGCCGCGCGTCGATGACCGACGGGCGCCATTTCGAGTTTGCCGCGGTTCCGCTGCCTGACGGAAATTGCCTGTTTACGATGATCGACGTCACCGATTCGACGCGAATCGAATCAGCGCTTCGCGAGCGCGCCGCCGCGCTGGAGGAGGCAAGCCGGGTCAAGACCGACTTCGTCGCCAACATGAGTTATGAGCTGCGTACGCCCTTGACCTCGATCGGTGGGTTCGCCGAAATGCTTTCCGGCGGATATGCCGGCCAGCTCGCGCCCGCGGCCGCCGATTATGTCGGCGCGATCCTCGAATCCGTCGCGCGGCTATCGAAGCTGATCAATGACGTGCTCGACCTCACCCAGGGCGATACCAGCGGTGTGGTGCTCGAGCGTGAGCGCATCGACCTTGGCGGGCTGTGCCGCTCGGTCGGCGACACGCTTCGGGGGCGGGTCGAACAGAAGAAGCAGTCGCTTGAAATCCATGTCGACCCGTCGACCGCAACCGTCATCGGCGACGCCCGCCGGCTGCGCGAATCGGTCGAGCATCTGCTGCGCAATGCGGTCGCTTATACCGACGAGGGTGGCAAGATATTGCTCAGCGCGTCGGGCGACGAGGCGAATGCGATCATCACTGTCGCCGACAATGGCCCGGGAATCGCGGCCGAGCATCAGGCAATGGTGTTCGACCGATTCCACCGCGCGATGGCGAGCGGACGGGGCGAAGCCGCGCTGGGCCTCGGGCTGCCGCTGACGCGCCAATTCATCGAGGCGCATGGCGGCGCGGTCGAGCTCGTCTCGACTCCCGGCGAGGGCACCGCCGTGACGCTGACCATCCCGCGCGCTCCGAAATGATCCTCGCCGACGAAAGCGCCACGCGGGCCGCGGGCGCAGCGCTGGCCGCAATCCTCCGTCCGGGCGATGTTGTGCTGCTCGACGGACAGCTCGGCGCCGGCAAGACGACGCTTGTGCGCGGATTGCTCGCCGCGCTCGGCCATGGCGGCGAGGTGCCGAGCCCGAGCTTCGCCATCGTCCAGCCGTATGAAGCGCTGGCCCTGCCGCTGTGGCACGTCGATCTCTACCGGATCGAGGATCGAGGTGAGATCGGCGAACTCGGCCTCGACACGATCCTCGCCGATGGTGCGCTGATCGTCGAATGGCCGTCGCGGGCCGGCGAGGGTGCATGGCCGCCGACCGCGCTCCGCCTGTCGCTCGAACCGCTTCCCGACGGTGCCCGCCGCTTGACAGGGCAGGGCGGGCAAGGCTGGGAGGGGCGATGGCCTCCCCGATGATTCCCCCGCACGCCGCCGACGATTTCCTGAGCCGCAGCGGGTGGGCCGGGGCGCGGATCGAGCCGCTTGCCGGCGATGCCTCGTTCCGCCGCTATTTCCGGGTGTTCCTCGATGACGGACGGCAAGCGGTGCTGATGGACGCGCCGCCGCCGCACGAAAATCCTCGCCCGTTCGTCGCGGTTGCCGAATGGCTTTCCTCGATCGGCCTGTCGGCGCCGCAGGTGATGGCGCGCGACCTCGATCATGGGCTGCTGCTGCTCGGCGACTTCGGCAACGACCGGCTGCGCGAGCGGCTCGACACCGCGCCCGAGCGCGAGGCGGAACTGTATGAAATCGCGACCGACCTGCTTGTCCATCTCCACGCGCATCCGCCGATGGCCGGCCTGCCGCCACATGGCCTCGCCCCATGGCTCGACGAGCTGGCGCTGTTCACCGATTGGTATGCGCCGGCGCTCGGGCTCGAGGTCGATGTCGCATCCTATCGCGGGGCCTGGACCGAGGTGCTTGGCGCGGTCGCCAGCGACGGTCTCGGACCGGTCACCGTGCTTCGCGACTATCACGCCGAAAATGTCATGTTGGTCGAGGGGCGCGAAGGAGTGGAGCATTTCGGCCTGCTCGACTTCCAGGACGCGCTCGCCGGCCACCCCGCCTACGACCTCGCCTCGGTGCTCGAGGATGCGCGGCGCGATGTCCCCCCGGCGATCGAACGGGCGATGATCGACCGCT
>JALYQH010000099.1 GCA_030855945.1 Pseudomonadota bacterium
CTGTCGGCCTATACGTCGCGGATCAGGGACGCGCTTCAGGCGATGGCGATGAAATATAACATCAACATCATCGGCGGCTCCCATCCGACCCGCGCCGCCGACGGCGATATCCAGAATGTCGCGTTCATCTGCCTCCGCGACGGCGCGGTTCACGAGCAGGAGAAGATCCACCCGACGCCCAACGAGCGCTATTGGTGGAACATCAAGGGCGGCGACCAGATCGACGTCATCCAGACCGACCGCGGGCCGATCGGCGTGCTCATCTGCTATGACAGCGAATTCCCCGAGCTTGCGCGGCGGCTGGCCGACGAGGGCGCGCGGATCATCTTCGTCCCCTTCTGCACCGACAGCCGCCAAGGCTATCTTCGGGTCCGCTATTGCAGCCAGGCCCGCGCGGTCGAGAATCAGTGCTTTGTCGTCATGTCGGGCAACGTCGGCAATCTGCCAAATGTTCAGAACATGGACATTCAATATGCCAAAAGCTGCATCCTCACCCCGTGCGACTTCCCCTTCGCGAGAGACGGGATCGCCGCCGAGGCCACCGAGAATGTCGAGACGCTGACCATCGCCGACGTCAATCTCGCCGACCTCACCTGGGCGCGGGCCGAAGGAACCGTCCGCAACCTCGCCGACCGCCGCTTCGACCTTTACGGCCATCGCTGGGAGCGACCCGAAGATGCCGATGCCGACCGCAACCCGACCGAGACCCCGCCGCTCGGTCCGCACCACGCCGGCGGCGGCTAGGGCCGCGCGGAGGCGTTTGGCGAGCGAACTCGTTCGCGGCGAAAACCGAGCCCGATCATCCGGCCGGGGATTCGGCGCAGCAGCGAAAAGCGGTCGAGCATCCGCACCGGCCACGGCGCCCGCGTGATTGGATTGCCGCCGAGGACGCGCCCGATGATCGCGTCCTGCGCCGCTTTCTGCCCAGCCTGGATCGTGCGGGTCGGGAATAGCCGCCGCTCCTGCACCTTGTGCAGCAGGGCGTCGATGCCCTCCCCGGCCATGATGGGCGCGGCGAGGATGTTAGCAGCGGCGACCGCGTCCTGGATCGCGAGGTTGATGCCGATCCCGCCGATCGGCGACATGGCGTGGGCGGCGTCGCCGATCGCGAGCAGGCCGGGTCGGTACCAGTCCGTAAGCCGATCGAGCGCGACCTCGAGCAAGTGGATGTCATCGATCGATTTCGGTCCCCCCTCTCCGGAAAAGTCGAGGTCCGGGAAGGCCTTGCCGACCTCGGTTCTAAACCAGTCCATGCCGCTCGCTTTGATCTCCTTGCCTTTGCCCTTGGGGATGAGGAAGGCGCATTGCCAATAAGTGCGGCGGTCGATCAGCACGACCATTCGCCCGGTTTCGACCGAAGCCCTCAGCGCGTCCCCCGGTTCGCCCGACCTCGGCAAACTGAACCAGAACACGTCCATCGGCGCGCCGATCGTCTTCACCTCTAGCAGCCCAAGCCGGCGTACCAGCGACGAGCGGCCGTCGGCGGCGATCACCAGCTTGCCGGCGCGAAGTTCGCGGCCGTCGGTCAGTCGAACGCCAATGACCAACTCTCCTTCTTCGATGAAGCTCTCTGCCGCAGCCTCCATGACTAGCTTGAAGCCGGGAAAAGCGGCGGCTTCGTCGCGCAGGAAATCGAGGAAGTCCCACTGCGGCATCATCGCGATGAACGGCGCGGGCGTGTCGAGGTGCGACAGGTCGCCGATCACATAGTCGTGCCCGGCAACGCGGATTTGGGCGTTCGTAAGCCGCTCATGCGGTCGATCGAGAAAGCGCCCCAGCATTCCCAACTGATCGAGTATCTCCATCGTCGAGGGGTGAACCGTGTCGCCGCGGAAATCGCGAAAGAAGTCGCGATGCTTTTCAAGCACCCGAACCGACACGCCCGCACGGGCGAAAAGCAGCCCGGCCATGACGCCGGCGGGGCCGCCGCCAACGATGATCACTTCATCCACCATCAAGGGACCCTATCACCGCGATTTTGATGTAGCACCCGCTTTTGGAGCCGGTGACAGAGGCGCGGGGTCGTGCTTTAGGAGGGGCATGGCGAGCGAGCTGACGATCACCCCTGCCCTTTCGGACGCCCTGACCATCCTCGGCGCCGCCGGGATCGTCATCCCCACCTTCGCACGGTTCAGGATCAACCCGGTGATCGGGTTCATCGTCGTCGGCATCATCGCCGGCCCGTTCGGGCTCGGCGCGCTGGTCGGCAACTACCCCTGGCTCCAGGCGGTCAGCATCACCGATCCCGAGGGAATAGAGCCCTACGCCGAGCTCGGCATCGTCCTGTTACTCTTCTCGATCGGGCTCGAGCTCAGCTTCCGCCGCCTGATCGCGATGCGGCGGATGGTGTTCGGGATTGGCGCCGCCGAAATGCTGGTCACCGCCGCATTGATCGGTGCGGCGCTCGTGGCGTTCGATTGGCCACTGCAGCGCGCCGCGTGGCTCGCGCTGGCGCTGGCGATGTCGTCGACCGCCTTGGTGTTGCCGATATCGGGGACGCAAAGCGCGGTCGGCCGCGCCGCGCTGGCGATGCTGTTGTTCGAGGATCTCGCGCTGGTGCCGATGCTGTTCCTGATCGGCGCCGCAGGCGGCGCTGCCGCGAGCGGGCTCGGCACCGTCGCTTTGCAGGGGACGCTGGTCATCGCCGCGATCCTGCTGATCGGCCGGTTCGTGCTTCCCGCGCTGTTCGCACAGGCCGCGCGGACCAAGAATCCCGAGCTGTTTCTTGCCATCTCGCTGCTGGTGGTGATCCTCGCCGCGACCGCGACCGCGGCGGTCGGGCTTTCGCCCATCTTAGGCGCCTTGCTCGCCGGCCTGGTCATCGCCGAAACCGACTATCGCCAGGAGGTCGAGGTCGTCACCGCGCCGTTCAAGGGCCTCGCGCTCGGCGTGTTCCTGATCACCGTCGGTATGCGGATCGACCTTGCAGCATTGCTCGACGACTGGCCCGCGCTGCTCGGCGCGCTAACCGGGGTGATCCTGATAAAGGCGGTCGTCACCGGACTGCTGCTACGGATGGCGGGTGCGCGCGCCGGCGTCGCGGCGGAAACCGGGCTGCTGATGGCGAGCCCATCGGAAACCACGCTGATCGTGCTCGGCGCGGCCGGACTTGCCGGCATCCTCCTGCCGGAGACCGTCGCTTTCTGGTCGGCGGCGACCGCCATCGGGCTGACCATCACGCCATTGCTCGCCAGCCTTGGCCGGATGGCGGCGCGGCGGGTCGACCGCGACACGATCACGGCGGTCCCGGCGAGCGTCGAAGGACGGACAGTAATCTTCGGCTTCGGCCGCGTCGGGCGGATGATCGCCGATATGCTGACCGTCCATGGCCGCCCCTATCTGGCGATCGACAGCGACATCGACGGGTTCAACGAGGCGCGCAAGGCGGGCTATTCGGTGCTCTACGGCGACGTTTCGCGGCGCGAGTTCGCCGACCATCTCGAGCTAGACACGGCGGCGGCGGTCGTTCTGACGATGGACGATCCGGTGCTGACCGCACGGCTGGCGAAGCGGCTCCGGGCGGATTATCCGGGGCTGACCCTGGTCGCTCGCGCGCGCGACACCGATCACGCCGCGGCCCTCTACCGCGCCGGGGTGACCGACGCCGTCCCCGAAGCGCTCGAAGCCTCGCTTCAGCTGTCGGAAGCGGTGCTGGTCGATATCGGCGTTGCGATGGGCCCGGTGATCGCCTCGATCCACGAGAAGCGGTCCGAGCTTCGGGCCGAAATCATGGCGGCAAGCGACATGGCGCACGAACCGCAACTCGGGCGGCGCCGCCTGCGCGACGCCAAGACGGGAACAAGCGCCGCGCCCAACGCTTGAGCGCGGATGGACGACACGCTCGATTGCCTGATTATCGGCGGCGGCCCGGCTGGGCTGACGGCGGCCATCTATCTATCGCGCTTCCACCTCGACATCATGGTCGTCGATGGTGGCAAGAGCCGTGCCGCGTGGATTCCGACCAGTCATAATCACGCCGGCTTTCCTGATGGAATCAATGGGCAACAGCTGATCGACCGGATGAAGGAACAGGCGCAACTCTATGGAACGCGAATAGAAACCGGCCAGGTCACCAAGCTAGACCGCGACGAAGCGAGTGGCCGGTTCGTCGCCGAATGGGGATCTGGACCGGTCGCCGCCAAGACTGTCCTGCTCGCCACCGGAGTCACCAACCGCCGCCCGCCGATCGACCCCGAGCTTCACGACGACGCAATGGCGCGCGGGCTGATCCGATATTGCCCGATTTGCGACGGCTATGAAGTCACCGACTCCAGGGTTGGCGTGATCGGGAGCGGTGCCGACGGCACGGCTGAAACGCTGTTCCTGCGCGGCTATACCGCCGATTTGACCCTGATCGCGCCCGACGCGCCGCATGAGCTTAGCGACGAAGAGCGCGGCTCACTCGGCGAAGCTGGCGTGACGCTGATCGACGGCCCGATCACGGCGATCGAACCGGGCGAGGATGGCATCGCCATCCTCACCGACGACCGCCGCCATGACTTCGCAACCATCTACCCCGCTCTCGGCTCTGACACCCACACCCAACTCGCCGAAATGATCGGCGCCCGGCTCAGCGGCGATTGCTGCATCGGCGTCGATTTCCGCCAGCGGACCAGCGTGGAGGGGGTCTATGCGGCCGGGGACGTCGTCCACGGGCTCGATCAGATCAGCCACGCCATGGGCGAAGGCGGCGTCGCGGCGACGACGATCAGGAACGATCTGGCGAAGGTGCAGCCGATATGGCGTGAAGCACCAAGGGACCAAGCCAAAACGGAATAATGCTAAGCCAGGAACTCGGGGTCCACCGTAACCCGATCCTCCTCGATCACCGCGATCGGATCCCTGAACGGGATCAGCGTCCGCTTCCCACCCGGAAGCTCGATCTCGAGCAAATCGCCGGCCCCGAAATTCTCGATCCCCGCGACCGTGCCTACAGCCTCCCCCGCACCATCGACGCAAGGCAGCCCGATCAGGTCCGCGTGATAATATTCGCCATCCTCGAGCGGAGGCAGCGCGGCGCGATCAACCTCGATCAGGCTGCCGCGCAATGCCTCAGCGGCAGAGCGGTCGGATATTCCCTCGAACCGGGCGATCGCGGTCTTGGTGCCGGGGCGAAGCTCGCGCACCGCCCGCTCCTCGCCGCCGACGAACAGGCGCTTATGGGCCGACAGGCTGTCGACGCTCTCCGCGAACAGCTTCAGGCGCACCTCGCCCTTTATGCCATGCGCCCCGGCGACCGCGGCCAGCGCGATGCGCTTCTGCTCCGCGGCCGCCGGGGACGTCATGCTGGCTATTCCGCCTTCTCGGCGCCCTCGGCGGGAGCGGCCTCGTCGGCGCCCTCGGCCGGAGCCGTGGCGGACTCCCCGTCGCTGCCCTCGGCAGAAGCCGCCTCGTCGGCACCTTCGGCCGGCGCGGTGGCGGATTCGCCATTGGCTTCGGCGGGAGCGGCTTCGGCGGCGGGCTCTTCAGCCGCGGTCTCTTCGACCGGCGCGTCGGCGGCGGTTTGCTCGGCCGGCGTTTCGACGACAGGCTCTTCGACCGCAGTCTCGGCGGAAGCTTCCTCGGCGGCGGTTTCGGTGACCGCGGCCTCTTCCGTCACTTCCTCGGCCACCGGCTCTTCGACCGCA
>JALYQH010000013.1 GCA_030855945.1 Pseudomonadota bacterium
GATTGAGGCGAGGAAGGTCAGCAGCCGGGTCGTGCTGACTGCGGTTTCGCGCAGCTTGGCGAGCAATTGCTGCGCTTTCCCGATGCGCATCAGCAGGGCCTCTAGCCTCAATTCGGGCGAGCGGTGACTGCGCGTGCCGCGGTGAGCGTGATGATCGAAAATCTGGCGCGAGATGGTTTCGACTTCCTCGCCGGCATTTTCGAACTCGTCGGCAAGCCGGTCCACGATCGCGTCCAGCAAACGAATGAACAATGCGTGCGCTTCGGTCGCAAGCTCGGGTTCGCCATAGACATGCTCGGCGAAAATTACGAACGGCTTGGGATCGATGTAACGGACCGAAACCAGATGCTTGTCGGTAAGGATGAAGCCGATCGGATCGCTGCCCGGTTGGCCGTCGCCGATGCCGTGAAGCACGGACATGGTCATGAATGCGGCTTGGCGAGTCTGGTACAGGCGGCTCGATGGTTCGATTTCGAGCAGCTCTTCACGCGTGGGAATGTTGGTGCCGATGAACTTCTCGGCCAGCAACTCCTCTTCCTTGGTCGGGTTGAGCAGGTCGACCCAGATTCCCGCATCGGGCAGCAATTCGCATTCCGCCGGATCGATCGGCGCGGGCGAACAGTCGGGACCGAACAGGCGGAGCATCGCGCGGTGGTGCGCAAAACTGTCGTGATTGGCAAGCGCGCCCGTTCGCCGAGGGCGACATTGGGCTATGGCGAGCGCACGGCCTCAAGCCCCTTGCTTTGCGAACGCCTCAACAATAAGCCTTTGTCGATGAAAGAAATTCCCCTTTTGGCGCTCGCTACCGCCACGCTGTTTGCGCTGCCCTCACCCGCCCAGGCCGACGAGCTGTTCGGCGGACTCTACGTCCATGCGGTTGAGACGCCGCTGTCCTTGGGCGGGGAGAAGGAAAGGGGAATCGACTTCCAACTCGGCTACCGCGGGGACCCGATCATCCGCGGAACCAAGCTTGCGCCTTATATTTTTGGTGCGCTCAATAGCCGGGGCGATACGAGCTACGCCGCGGCAGGACTCAGCTGGAAATTTGGCGACGCTCTCTATGTTCGCCCGGGCCTCGGGGTCGCCATCCACAACGGATCGGCCGACAAGTTCGACCGGGAGGATCGCCTTGCCTTCGGTTCGCGCTTTCTGATCAATTCCGAGCTGGCGGTCGGAACGCGGGTGTCGGACCGGATGACGGTCGAGGCGAGTCTGGTTCATTTGAGCCACGGCCAGCTGTTCGGCGGCCAGAATCCGGGCATCGACAATATCGGCGTGCGCCTCAACATCGGACTTTAGCCGCTTGGCGGCCGCTCCGCTTCGCTTGTCGCGCCCCGGACCGATTATTGCGCTTGCGGCGATGCTCGTCGCGGCCATCCTTATCCTGCTCGCGCTCGGCCGCCCGCTGATCTGCACCTGCGGCAGCGTCGCTTTATGGGGCTCGGCCGGCCCGGCGCAAAGCCAGATGCTCGCCGACTGGTACAGCGCAAGCCATATCGTACACGGCCTGCTGTTCTACTCGGCGCTTCACCTTGCGGCGCGGCGCTGGCCGGTCGAGCGTCGGTTCGTGATTGCCCTGCTCATCGAAACGGCGTGGGAAGTGGTCGAGAACACTCCATTGATCATCGACCGTTACCGCGAGGCGACCATCGCACTCGGCTACAGCGGCGACAGCATTTTGAACTCGGTCAGCGACATCGGGATGATGGCGCTTGGTTTCTTCGCCGCGCGGCGGCTACCGCTGTGGGCAAGCCTCGTGGTGGTCGCCGTGCTTGAACTGATCCCGTTGCTCGTCATCCGCGACAATCTGGTGCTCAATGTGTGGATGCTGGTGAGCCCGAGCGAGGCGATTCGCGCGTGGCAGGCGGGAGTGTAAATCAGATGCGCGACAGCGTTGCGCTGGCTCTAATCCATTTCGGCGATGCTGGTTGCGACCGACGCGGGGCGCAACTTGGGGTCGAGCTCCGCTCACACACCGCGTAGCCGATCGATATGATTGCGCTCGACCCGCATGGCCGAGGCCGCGACCGGACGCAAGGTCGGGCTGCCACCGCGCGCCACAAAATCGCCGTGAAGCTTCAACGACTGTTCGTGGCTCCCGAGCATCTGACGAACATAGCTGGTGTCGAACGGCGTCTGGGTCATCAGCCAGGCGAGGCGCTGCTCTTCACGCTCCTGCATCCGAGCCCTCGGAAGGATGTTCAGTCGCCTACCCGCGAAGGACAATTGACTGGCCAAGCCGCGATGCTCGGCAAGCAGGGCCGTGGCCAGAGCGCGCGTGCCTGCGTCGCTCGATCGTTCCAGGGCCAGTTGCGAAGCGCGCACGACGAACAGGTCGATCGAAGCCGCGGTTGCGACATAGGCCGCCGGGCTGGCAGGTATGATCGTTGCCGGCGGCGGCGGTGCCGGTCGCGTCGGCGGTGCCTTGCGCTGACAGGCGCTGAACAG
>JALYQH010000122.1 GCA_030855945.1 Pseudomonadota bacterium
TCGTTTCACTCCCTGGCCGGATCGGGTCGCGCCCCGCTCCTAACCTTGTTAATCCTATACACCAAGCGCGCTGAACAGTTCCTGCATGTCCGACGGGAGGGCGCTGTCGAACGACAAACGACCCTTCGTTACGGGGTGGACGAAGCCGAGGTGGGCGGCGTGGAGCGCCTGGCGCCGGAAGTTGAGCTGGGCCAGCAATTCACGCTGCCGCTGCTTGGGCGCGCGGCCGTAGACCGGATCGCCGAGCAGAGGATGTCCGGTCGAGGCGAGGTGGACGCGAACCTGATGCGTGCGGCCGGTTTCGAGTCGGCATTCGAGCAAGGCGGCGTCGCGAAGGGGCTGTTTGACCTTCCAATAAGTGACGGCGCGCTTGCCGCGTCCCGCTTCGACGATCGCGATCTTCTTGCGGTCGTGAACCGAGCGGGCGAGGGCGGCGTCAACCTTGCCTTCGAGCAGACGCGGCACGCCCGAGACGATCGCAAGATAGCGGCGATCGATGCTGTGGTCGGCGAATTGTTTGGCGAGGCCTTCGTGGGCGCGGTCATGCTTGGCGACGACGAGCAGGCCCGAGGTATCCTTGTCGATGCGGTGGACGATTCCGGGGCGCGCAACGCCGCCGATGCCGCTGAGGCTGCCGCCGCAGTGATGGAGCAAAGCGTTGACCATGGTGCCGTCACGATTGCCGGCGGCGGGGTGGACCACCAGCCCGGCGGGCTTGTCGACCACCAGCAGATGCTCATCCTCATAGACGATGCCGAGCGCGATCCGTTGCGGCTCGTTATGCGCCGGCTCGGGGTCGGGGATGGCGAGGGTAAAAAGTTCGTCGCCTTTCACCTTGATCGCCGGGTCGCGCACCGCGAGGCCGTCACGGGTCAACGCGCCGGCCTTCGTCAGCACCTTGAGCCGCTCGCGCGATAGGGTCGGAAGCGCGGCCGCAAGCGCGCGGTCGAGCCGCCATCCGGCGTGGCTGATGTCGAGCGCGATCTCGGTCGATGATTGCCCCCCGGCCATGAAGATTGATGTGGGAGCCATTTCGGCGCTTTCAATCCCGCCGCACACTTGCGCCCGATTAACTCCTCGCGCATCACTTGCTCCATGAACGCGATCGAGCTTGCCAGTCTGCTCTGCAGCCGCCTGTGTCATGACCTGCTGTCGCCCGTCGGCGCGCTCAACAACGGCATTGAATTGCTCGCCGACGAGCAGGACCCGGAGATGCGCGAGCGCTGCCTCGAACTGCTCGCCGAAAGCGCGCGGGCGAGCGCCAACAAACTAAAATTCTTCCGGCTCGCGTTCGGGGCCGGGGGCGGGTTCGGCGACGAGATCGACACGCGCGAGGCGCGCAGCGCGCTCGAAGGGCTCTACGGTCCCGAGAAACGAATCGAGCTGGGCTGGATCGTCGCCGGCGACCGCTTGCCCAAGGGCGCGGTCAAATTGCTGCTCAACCTGGCGATGATCGCGGGCGACGCACTGGTCCGCGGTGGGCGGCTCGACGTCGGCGCCGAGCGCGGCGACGATGCGATCGAAATGGTGATCCGCGCCGAAGGGCCGCGCGTGCTGGTCGACCCGGTGCTGCGCGAGACGATCCTCAAGGGCGGGGCCGGCCGCACGGTCGAGCCGCGCGCGGCTGGGGCTTGGCTCGCTCACGGGCTGGCGGCCGAGGCGGGCGGCACGATCAAGCTTAGCGACATCGAGGACGAAGTGCTGCTGATCGGGGTCACGCTGCCGCTCGTCTGATGCGTCGCCGACGCCGTTGCAAACTCGGATTGCGATGTCCGTTCGAGTGGCATGCCCGCCCCCGCTTAGGGTTGCACGCATACTGCCGTCTGTTAGGCGGGTGCATGAGCGACACTCCAGCGCCGAAAGCGCCGTTCCCTCCGGCCCTTGCCGATATTCTCCAATGTCCCCGCTGCTCGCATGCACTGGACTCGGCGGCGTGCCCCAGCTGCGGCGAGACCTACACATCGGTAAAGGGCCAACCGGTGCTGATCGATTTCGAGCGCAGTATTTTCGACCGCTCGGCTTATGAGCAGGGGCGAGGCTACGCCGAACGCGTCAGGCTCAGCAACAGCCTCGGCGCCCGCCTTCACCGCCGTTTGATGGGCGAGAACGTGGTCGCGACTCCCTGCACCGCCATCCTGCTCGAGCACGTCAGGACGCTTTCCCGCAATCCGCGCGTCCTGGTCATTGGCGGTGGAACCGTGGGGTCGGGCGTCGAGGCCCTTTACGATGCCGAAGACGTCACCGTGGTCGGCTTCGACGTTTATGCCTCACCGCAAACCCTGCTGGTCGCGGACGGCCACGACTTGCCCTTCCGCGATGGCGTTTTCGACGGCGTACTGATCCAGGCGGTGCTCGAGCACGTGCTCGACCCGTGGCGCGTCGTCGCCGAGATTTACCGCGTGCTCAAGCCGGAGGGGGGCGTCTATGCCAACACTCCTTTCATGCAACAGGTTCACGAGGGGGCCTATGACTTCACCCGCTTTACGCTCAGCGGGCACCGCTGGCTGTTCCGGAATTTTCACGAGATCGCATCAGGGGCTTCGGCCGGGGTCGGCACTTCGGCCATTTGGTCAGTGCGCTATCTTCTGCGCGCCGTCGGCGTTCCATCCCGAATGGTCAATGCGCTTGCCCTCTCGCTGTTTTTCCTCAAACGGGCGGATCGAACCAAGCGGCGCCGGGAGAATGCCGATGGGGCTTCCGGCGTCTATTTCGTCGGTACCAAGGCCGATCGTCCGATCGGCCCGAAGGAGATGGTGGAGTTTTACCACCGCCAGGGCACCACGCCGTCGGTCGAGACCTTGGCATCCGGTCTGAGTCGGAAGACGCACGGCTAACGAGGCGTTAACTCCTTGGCGGCATAGAGGTCCCGATCAATCGCGGGGCCATGACACCGATGGACGACCTTATTGCCGATTTCGTGGCCGAGTGCCGGGAAATGCTCGAAGCGCTGGGCGGAGAGATCGTTGCCTGGGAGGCGAGCCCCGACGACCGCGCCCGCCTCGACAGCATTTTCCGCTTCGTCCATACCGTGAAGGGCAATTGCGGTTTTTTCGATTTCCCGCGGCTCGAGGCGCTCAGCCACGCCGCCGAGGATGCGCTCGCCGACTGCCGCAGCG
>JALYQH010000150.1 GCA_030855945.1 Pseudomonadota bacterium
CACACGGATCTCTGGGCGCGGCACCTCGATGACCGGCGCCTTGGTCACCCAGCGGCGGCGGCCGTTGTGCGGCATCACCGCCCCTCGCCACTTGCCGAAGCGGTCAGAGCCCTCCGGCAACGGTGTCTGCTTACTCGCGACGGCCCAATTGGCCTTGCCGCGCAGATCGTCGCGGACATAATCGATGGTGAAGGCGCCTGGCCGTTCCCCGCTCATGCGCGGCATGACCAGCGCGGCGGTCCACAGGCCTAACGCGACCAGCGCGAACGACAGCAAGGCAAAGCGTGGCTTTTCGGCCGGCACCGCTTCGATCAGGAACGGCAAGGCGGCAAGCGCGCCTAGCGGCGCCGCTGCCCATAGCGGCCCGTCGATCAGCAGCAGTTCGATGAGCGCGAGCAGTTCTGCGAACAGCAGCAGTTGAAATAGCGCGGCTACCCAGAACAGGATCGTCGAAACCATCGCAGAGCGACGCTTCACCAACATCGCCGCAACCGCGAGCAGTGGCGAGACGAGGAAGAAGATCGCCGCTCCCGGAAGCGCGATGCTGGCGCCGCCACCAATCAGCAGGATCAGCAGCCAGCACGCCGCCCGTAGCCGCTCGCGGTCGACGCCGCCGGCGAAGCGGCTGAGCAGTGCCGCCTGGACCGCCAGCAACGTCGCGTAAACGGCGAGATAGGCGACCAAAGGATAAGCCCGCCAATAGTCGCCGGCGCGGATCAGCGAGGCAGCTTCGCTGGCCAGACCCGCCGCGAGGATTCCGCCGATGACCGTCCCCGCGACAATCAGCAGCGGGCGGCCAAGCGCCTTGCGGCGATAGGCGAGCAGCGCTGTCGCGCCCAAGGCCGCCGCAAGGACCAGCGCGGCGATCACGAGCGGCAGCGCCAGGAACGCTCGACCCGCAACGTCGGTGAACACCATGCGCCCGTGACCCCGTGCGCCCTCATCGCCCGCCAGCGTGCGCGTTGCGGCGAGCACTTCAGTGCCGAGATGGTAGAGGCTCGAGCGGTCGAGGGCGGCTAGCGTATCGCCCGGCGAATGGTAGCGCGTCTCATTGCCGATGATCGAATAATTGAGCGTCTTCCAGCCGCGCTCCTTGAACACGGTGACATCGGTGGTGTTGGGGATGAGCGCCGCGAAATCGGTGCTGATCGAATTGGCGTAGGGGCGCACGGTCGCCCGCGCATAGTCGGCGATGGCAGGGCCGTTTGGCGTGCTCGTCTCGAACATCAGCGCCGGTCCGCTGACGCCGCGCGATTCCACGTTGATCAGCGAGTCGACCCGGGCAGCGAGCGGATCGCCCTCGACGAACGCGCGCGCCCCGTTGAGGCCGAACTCCTCGCCTTCGTTGAACAACAAGGTGACGGGCCGATCCGGCGGATCATGCTGAAGCTCGGCCGCAATCTCGAGCATGACGGCAACGCCAACCCCGTCGTCTGAGGCACCCGGTCCGGTCGGCGTGCTGTCGTAATGGGCATTGAGTAGCAGATGGCGCCCCTCGGCCGGCCCGATCGTGGCAACCACGTTGCGCGTCAGGCTGCAACTGACGGTGCGCGACGCGGCCCCGCCATTGCAGTCCATCCGTTCGCGCACCGCCGGCGCGACCCCGATCGCGCGAAGCTCGGCGATCAACGCCAGGCGCACGGCATCGTTGGCCGGGCTATCGACCGGATGCGGGCGCTGGTCGCCTAGAATGCGCTGGAGCCGCGCGGCGGCGCGAACCGTGTCGAACTCGCCCGCGGCCATGGTGGGGGGCGGAGACGGCGGACGAATCAATATGTCCTTGCCTGCGAAGACGAGCATCAGCGCCGCCAAGACAATCAACAGGCGCGCGGTCCTACCCCATATCGGCATGCGCCCTCCCAAGGTCGATCGAACCGGCGAGCATGACGCCTTCGCCAGCCGACGCAAGCGTCAAGGGCTTGCATCTCGGCCATGAAGCGCGATGAAGGGAGCGTCCGGAGCAATCCGGTTGCCTCGTCCCTGCCGAAAGCAATGTCCCCTTGCGTCACGCCCTCCTCATCGCCGGACTCCTCGCCATGCCCACCCCAGCCGCCGCGCTTGCCCAGGCGGGAGGAATAACGATTCCCGCCGCCGTGCCGCAGAAGCCGCTGACGCTCGAACGGCTATTTGCAAGTCCGGCGCTGTCGGGAAGCGCCGCGCGCGGGGTCAAGCTCAGCCCCGACGGCAGCCTGATGACGGTGCTCCGCAACCGCGCCGACGACCGCGAGCGTTACGACCTGTGGGCGCTCGACACCGCCACCGGCCAGTGGCGGATGCTGATCGACAGTCGGAAAATCGGCACCGGCGCCGAGCTTAGCGAAGCCGAGAAGATGCAGCGCGAGCGTGCGCGCGTCGGCGGTCTCAAAGGTATTATCACTTATGATTGGGCGCCCGACGGCAAGGCGCTGCTCGTGCCGCTCGATGGCGATCTCTACCTCGCCGGCATCGACGGCAGCGTGAATCGGCTGACGCAGAGCATGGAAGGAGAGCTCAACCCGGCAATCAGCCCCAAGGGCCGCTATCTGTCGTTCGTGCGCGACCAGAAGCTGTGGGTCGGCACGGTCGGCGGCGAGGCCAAGGCGGTCACGCCGGGCGGCGGCACCGTCCATTACGGGGAGGCCGAATTCGTCGCCCAGGAGGAAATGGGACGCTCGACGGGCTATTGGTGGTCGCCCAACGACGATCGCATCGCCGTCGAATGGTATGACGAGTCGAACGTCGGCATCGTAACCCGCACCGCGATCGGCGCCGAGGGGACCAAGACCTTCGACCAGCGCTATCCGGCCGCAGGCACGCCGAACATCGTTCCGCATCTGATCGTCATCGATCCCGCTGGCGGCAACAAAGTCGAGGTCGATCTCGGTGCCGACAAGGACATCTACCTCGCGCGCGTCGACTGGGCACCCGACAGCAGATCGCTCTACGTCCAGCGCCAGAACCGCGCCCAGACCCGCCTCGACATGCTCAAGGTCGACCCGGCGACCGGCAAGTCGACGATCCTGTTCACCGAGACCGCGGCTAAGGGAAGCTGGGTCAACCTCAGCGACAGCTACAAATTCCTCGACGACGGCAGCCTCATCTGGTGGTCGGAGCGGGATGGCTTCGGTCATCTCTATCGCTTCGCCGATGGCAAATGGACTCAGCTCACCAGGGGCGAGTGGGTGGTAACGGGACTGGCTGGGGTCGATCAGGCGCGGGGCCGGATTTACTTCAACGGCACGCGCGACGACGTAACGAGCGGCCAGGGCTATGCGCTCGATCTTGCCAATCCCGCCCGAATCGAGCGCCTCACCGATCCTGCCTTCGCCAACAGCATGTCGATGGATAAAAAGGCCCAGCGTCTGCTCGTCTCCCGATCGAGCCCGGTCCAGCCAGCCCAAACCTACCTTGCCGACACGAGCGGCGGGCGCATCGCTTGGGTAAGCGAAAATGCAATCGATGCGAGCCATCCTTACGCGCCCTACACGGCCAGCCACGAACTGCCGCGCTTCGGAACGATCAAGGCGGTCGACGGCACTAAGCTGCACTGGCGGATGGTCACGCCTCCGCTCGTCTCGGGCAAGCGCTATCCGGTCTTCTTCAGCCACTACGGCGGCCCGCACGGCCAGGACGTCACGCGGGGCTGGGGCGGCGAGCTCGAGCAATATCTCGTCGATCGCGGCTATATCTGGTTCGAGGTCGACAATCGCGGCTCGGAAAATCGCGGAGTGGTGTTCGAGAGCGCTTTGAGCCGCGCGATGGGCAGCGTCGAGGTCCAGGACCAGAAGGCCGGCGCGCTTTATCTGAAGTCGCTGCCCTTCGTCGACGGCGGACGAATCGCCACTTACGGCTGGTCCTACGGCGGCTATATGAGCCTGAAGATGCTCCAGGCCGATCCGGGCCTCTATGCCGCCGCCATCGCCGGCGCTCCGGTGACAAAGTGGGAATTTTACGACACCCATTACACTGAGCGCTACCTGGGCGACCCGCGCGAGGTTCCGAAAGTCTATGCAGCGTCGAACGCGCTCGCTGACGCCGGCAAGATCAGCGACCCGTTGCTCGTCATCCACGGAAGAGCGATGACAATGTCGTGTTCGAGAATACGACCGCGCTGATCGCCAAAATGCAGGCGGAGGCGGTGCCGTTCGAAGTGATGGTCTATCCCGGCCAGACCCACCGCGTCGGTGGTGAGAAGATCAGCGTCCATCTGTGGAGCACGATCCTCTCCTTCCTCGAGCGCAACGGAGTCGGCGGCGGGCCGCGTTGACAAGCGGGGGCCGGGGTACCACCTCGCCGGTCACATCCAAGCTTAAGGAAATGACGATGGGTTATCGGGTCGCGGTGGTGGGCGCCACGGGCAATGTCGGGCGCGAGATTTTGAACGTTCTCGCCGAACGCCAATTCCCGCTCGACGAGATCGCCGCGGTGGCGAGTTCGCGCTCGACCGGAAACATCGTCGACTTCGGCGAGACCGGCAAGGAGCTCAAGGTCCAGAACATCGATCATTTCGATTTCGAGGGCTGGGACATGGCCCTGTTCGCCGCCGGAGGCGCGGTCAGCAAGCAATATGCGCTTCGCGCGGCCGCCGCGGGCTGCACCGTGATCGACAATAGCAGCCATTTCCGGATGGATCCCGACGTCCCGCTGATCGTGCCCGAGGTCAACCCGCACGCAATCGACGGCTATCGCGTGAAGAATATCGTCGCAAATCCCAATTGCTCGACCGCGCAGATGGTCGTCGCCTTGAAACCCCTTCACGATGTGGCGCGGATCAAGCGGGTGGTGGTGTCGACCTATCAGTCGGTGTCGGGCGCCGGGAAAGCGGGGATGGACGAATTGTTCGAGCAGAGCCGCAACATCTTCGTCGGCGATTCTAACACCCCTTCGAAGTTCACCAAGCAGATCGCGTTCAACGTCATCCCCCACATCGACGACTTCCTCGACGACGGCTCGACCCGCGAGGAATGGAAGATGGTGGTCGAGACCAAGAAGATTCTCGATCCCAAGATCAAGGTCACCGCGACCTGCGTCCGAGTGCCGGTGTTCGTCGGCCATTCGGAATCGATCAACGTGGAGTTCGAGGACGAAATGTCGGCCTCTCAGGCGCAGGAAATTTTGCGCGAGGCACCCGGCGTGATGCTGGTCGATAAGCGCGAGGATGGTGGCTATGTCACGCCGGTCGAATGCGTCGGTGATTATGCCACGTTCGTATCCCGCGTTCGCGAGGATCCGACCGTCGATTATGGGCTCAGCATGTGGGTGGTCAGCGACAACCTCCGCAAGGGCGCCGCGCTCAACGCCGTGCAGATCGCCGAGCTGCTCGGCCGTCGTCATTTGCAGAAGGCCGCCTGAGGATTGCTAGGGCTTTTCGCCCCAATAGCGGAGCAGCTGATTCTGGACGAGCTGAAGCCGGGTGTAATTCTCGGGTGACATGGACAGTCCCTCCAACGCCGCGACCTCATTCAAATCGAACAACAGGTTGCGCCGGAAGGGGCTCGGGATGCGACTTTGCAGGAAGGTGATTGCAACCAGGCGCTCGCCGCGGCTCACCGCTTCGACCTGATGAAGCGTGTCGGACGGATAGAAGACCGCCTCCCCGGGCTTTAGTTTGAAGCGCAGATCGGCGTCGCCGAGCCGAATGTGAAGCGCACCGCCCTCGTAACTTTCCGGCTCCGACAGGAATATCGTGCAACTGATGTCGCTGCGCATCGCCCCATTGGCGAGTTGAAGAAAAGCGGTATCGGCGTGCTCGCCATAGCGCATCCCCGGCTGGTACCGCGTCAGAAGCGGCGGAGCGATGACGCTTGGGAACGCAAAATTTCGCAGTTCCTCGCTGCGGGTCAGCGCTTGATGAAGCAGCTGGGCACTGGCTTGGTAAGCCGCCGGATCGTGAAGCTGTTCGTTGACCTTCGCCGTGTTGTGCGGATTGGTGAAGCGCCCGTCGATGAATGGGGCCGACGATGCGATCTTCTTGCACTGCCGCACTTCATCGTCGGACAGGATCGGAAGGATGCGATACACGGAAAACCTCAATTGAAACGGGGACCCAGAAGGCTTCATGTCCTGCTATGCGAGCGCTCGAATGGCAAGCCGACCGGTCTCTCGATGGCGCCTCGACCAGGTTGGCGCTTGCAGATGTTCGCTCGGGGTGTAGCCTTCCGCCAAAGGGAGAAAAGTCATGCGTTCGATAATGCTGATGAGCGTGGCGGTGCTCGCACTCGCCGGATGCCGGGCCGAGCAGCCTGGTCGTGAGGCGAATGCGGCGGCAGCAAGTGAAGCGCGCGCTTCGCTCTCTCAGGCTGAGGCCGAAAAGATTGTCGCGGGGGCAGAAGCGGCGTGGGCAGGGGGGCGGATCGAACAGGTGATGGCCAATTATGCCGACGAGGCGGTGGTGTTCGACACCGGCTCCCTTGCCCCGACCACCGACCGTAATGTTCAGACTCGTGCCAACGCGTCATTCCTGACCATGAAGCCCGCCGATTTCAGGGTCGATTCGCGCCACGTGCAGCCGCTCGATGCCGACACGATCGTTGCCTCGGGCGTGCTCGCCTTCATCGCTCAGGCCGGCGCGTCGCGTCAGCTTATGCGCACCCGCTATACCCAGGTCTATCAGCGTCAGGCCGACGGCCGCTGGCTAATCGTTCATGAACATATGTCCGCGCCGCCGCCGGGCAGCGCACTGCCATGAGCGAGCCGAGATCGATGCACGGCGGCTGCGCCTGCGGGCGCGTGCGGTTTCAGGCCGAGGCGGATAGCGACGAGGCCTATTTGTGCCATTGCCGGATGTGCCAGCGCGCGACCGGATCGGTATCGATCGCGTTCAAGAATTTGCCGCAATCGGCGGTCGACTGGATCAGCGAGCCTGACTGGTACGTGAGCTCGCCGATCGCGCGGCGGCCCTATTGCGCGGCGTGCGGTACCTCCCTCGGTTTTCAGTTTCGTGAAGGCCCGAACATCGACCTGACCGTGGCGGCGTTCGACGACCCGTCGGGGTTCGCGCCGACCTCGCATTCGGGGGTCGAGAGCATGCATGAAGCATGGCTCGATACTTCTCACTTGCCGCGAACGCGGACCGACGAGGATCGGCCGCTGGTCGATCGCTGGGTGGCCGCAACCGGCAAGCCGCCCGGATGACCAAAGCCGCCGTTCATTATTGGCAGGCCTCGGACGGCGTGACGCTTGTCTGGCGCGAGCTTGGCGAGGGGCGCCCGGCGCTGCTTGTCCACGGGCTATTCTCCGACGCGGTCACCAATTGGATCAAGTTCGGCCATGCCGAAAAGCTCGCCGCGGCCGGGCATCGGGTCATCATGCCCGACCTGCGCGCCCACGGGCTGTCGGACAGGCCGCACGATCCCGCTGCCTATCCGCACGGAATTCTCGGCCAAGATCTCGAAGAGCTGATCGCCCATCTTGGCCTCGCCGAATACGACCTCGGCGGCTTTTCGCTTGGAGCGCGGACCACGGTGCAGGGAGTGGGGGAGGGGCTCAAGCCGCGCCGCGCCATCCTCGCCGGAATGGGGCTCGAAGGTCTTACCGGCTGGCAGGACCGGATGCATTTCTTCGTCGACGCGATTGCCAATTTCGAAAGCGCCGGGCGCGGCGACCGCCACTGGATGGCGATTCAGTTCATGAAGACGATGAAGGTCGACCGCGTCGCCGCCGGCCTATTGCTGCCGACCTTCACCGACGCGCACCCCGAATGGCTCGCGGCCTTCACCATGGAGACGCTGATCCTGTGCGGCACCGAGGATCATGACAATGGCTCGGCAGCCGATCTCACCGCCGCTTTGCCGAACGCTAAACATGCGTCCGTCCCCGGGACTCATATGAGCAGTGTCACCAAGCCTGAATTCGGGGACGCCATCGTCCAGTTTCTCGCCCAACCTTGACGAGCGCCCCCGCGAGCGGCCACTCATAGCTCACGCGAAAACAAAGCTGTACAGAACGAGGAGCCCCCGCCCGTGAAGAAACTAGCCATATCCGTCTCTCTGGCCGCGCTGGCGATGGCCGGCTGCGCCACCACCGCGCCAATGGTCCAGGCGCCCGTCGCACCCATCCCGATGGCGGAAGCGGTCCCGGTTCCGGTTGCCGACGCCGCGCCGGTGGTGACCGCCGCGGCCGCTGATGCGTTCGTCGCAGCGGCCGAGAAAGACCTGTTCGATTATTCGCTCGAGTCCAACCGCATCAATTGGGAAAATGCGACCAACATCACCGACGCGACCGACGCCGCGGCCGCGAGGATCAACGCGATCGGCACCGAGAAGAGCGTCAAATATGCCCTCGAGGCAGCCAAATATGCGAATGTCGGGGGCCTGAGCTACGACACGAAGCGCAAGCTCGACATATTGCGCACTGGCATCGTTCTGCCGGCGCCGACCACGCCCGGTGCTGCGACCGAGCTCAACACCATCGCCACCAAGCTGCAGTCCGACTACGGCAAGGGCAAAGGCACGCTCAACGGCAAGCCGATCAGCGGCTCGGACATCGAAGCTGAGATGGGCGAGCTCAACCACACACCGGCGCAATATGCCGAAATGTGGACCAGCTGGCACAACAACGTCGGCGCGCCCATGAAGAACGATTATGTCCGCATGGTCGGGATCGCCAACGAGGGCGCCAAGGAATTGGGCTTCAGCGACGTCGGCGCCATGTGGCGGTCGGGCTACGACATGCCGCCCGAGCAGTTTGCCGAGGAAACCGAGCGGCTGTGGCAGGAAGTGAAGCCGCTCTACATGGCGCTCCACACCTATGTCCGCACCAAGCTCAACCAGAAGCATGGCAATGCCATCCAGCCGGCGACTGGCCCGATCCGCGCCGACCTGCTCGGCAACATGTGGGCGCAGGAGTGGGGCAACATCTATCCGCTCGTGGCGCCGAAGGGTTCAGGCGATGTCGGCTACGACCTCACCACGCTGATTGCGCAGAAGAAGCTCGACCCGGTCGAGATGGTCAAGATCGGCGAGGGGTTCTTCTCCTCGCTCGGCTTCGCGCCGCTCCCGGCCACCTTCTACAGCCGGTCGATGTTCACCAAGCCCGAAGGCCGCGAGGTCGTCTGTCACGCCTCGGCCTGGGACCTCGACAATAAGGATGACGTGCGCATCAAGATGTGCATCAAGCCCAATGCCGACTACTTCGTCACCATTCACCACGAGCTTGGCCACAATTACTACCAGCGCGCCTATAAGGAGCAGCCGTACCTCTACCTCAACGGCGCCAACGACGGCTTCCATGAAGCGATCGGCGATGCCGTCGCTTTGTCGATCACGCCGGAATATCTGGTGCAGATCGGCATGCTGCCCCGCAGCCGCGTTCCGAGCGCCGACAAGGACATCGGCCTGCTGCTTCGCCAGGCGATGGACAAGGTCGCCTTCCTGCCGTTCGGCCTGCTGGTCGATCGCTATCGCTGGGGAATCTTCGACGGGTCGGTCAGCCCGGCCGAATATAACACCGCCTGGACCAAGCTACGCACCGACTATCAGGGAATCGTGCCGCCGGTCGATCGCCCGGCCGATGCGTTCGATGCGGGTGCCAAGTTTCACATTCCGGGGAATACGCCTTACACCCGTTACTTCCTGGCGCGGATCCTGCAGTTCCAATTCTACAAGGCGGCGTGCGACCAGGCCGGCTGGACCGGGCCGCTCCATCGCTGCAGCTTCTACGGCAATAAGGAAGTCGGGCAGAAGCTGAACGCAATGCTCGAACTGGGCGCGTCCAAGCCATGGCCCGACGCGCTCGAAGCCTTCACCGGCACCCGCCAGATGTCGGGCCGGGCAATGGTCGAATATTTCGCCCCGCTAAAGGCGTGGCTCGACCAGCAGAATGCCGGGAAGACCCAAGGCTGGTAAGCCGGAGACTATAGACTCAAAGCAAAGGGGAGTCGCCGTAAGGCGCTCCCCTTTTCGATAGTGAAGCGGGCGGCTTAGTAAGCGACCGTGCCGGCCTTGATCTGCTCGCCGGCCAAATCGTCGAGCGCATGGCCCGTGGCACCGGTCTGCTTGAGGGTCAGCGCTTCCTCGGCGATTTCCTGCTGCGACCGCGCGTCGGTGCCCTCGTTACCCTTGAGCATCTCTGATCCGCGCGCGGCGAAATCCTTGATTTTTTCGCTCGCACTGCTCAGCCCGCCCTTGACCCGCGTGGCCAGTTCGTCGCCCGTTTCCGCGAGCGACTTGTCGCGGCGGGAAAGGTAGATGGCACCCGCAGTTGCCGCAGCGACGGCGGCTACGGCGGTGACCGCGCCGGTTGCGATCGCGGCGCTGGTGTACGGACGTTCCTTGATCGTCCGGCTGGTACGCGCCGTGAGCGATTGGTCGGCTTTGGCGCGCGGGGTCTTTGGCTTGGCGGTGCGGCTGCGGGGGGTCGTGCTCTTGGTCGTCGCCATGGGTTCTGCTCCTCACAAAATTCAATCTTATTGTGAGGCCGTAACGCACGGCGGGTAGGGTCGCTCCCCGCCTCCCGAAATTAGAGCTGACCGAGCATCGTTTCCGCGCTCGACGCCTGATATTCGCCGGGGGCCTCGACGTTGAGCTGCTCGACCACCCCGTCGTTGACGATCATCGAGTAGCGCTGGCTGCGCTTGCCCATGCCGAACTTGCTGCCGTCCATGGTCAACCCGATCGCGTCGGCGAACTGGCAATTGCCGTCTGCGAGCATGGTGATCTGCTCGCTGCCTTGCTCCTTGTTCCAAGCGCCCATCACGAACGCGTCGTTGACGCTGGTGCCGACAATCTCGTCGATCCCCTTGCCCTTCAGCTCGGATGCCTTTTCGACGAAGCTCGGCAAATGCTTGGCGGAGCAGGTCGGCGTGTATGCGCCGGGCACCGCGAACAAAGCGACGCGCTTGCTGGCGAAATAATCGCCGCTTTTCACCGGGACCGGGCCCTCCGGGGTAGCAAGCGAAAGGGGCACGTCGGGAAGGCGGTCGCCGACCTGGATGGTCATGAGGTATCTCCTGTTGGAAGGTGAGCCGCGACATAGGAACGGCGAATGGCGGTCTCAAGGCCTGTCAGGAGCAGAGCCGAAAGGTTGTGGCATCTTGTCAGCGAGTTCATCGTTGAGCGCAGATGGACACGCCGCGATTCCTCTCGGGCAAATTGCTCCTCGCCATGCCTGGGATGGGCGATCCGCGCTTCGATCGGGCGGTGATCGCATTGTGCGTCCACGACGAGGATGGCGCGGTCGGCATCGGCATCGGTCACCACCGCGCCGCAATCCGCCTGCGCGGACTGCTAACCCAGCTTGGGCTTGAGCCGGGCAGCGCGCCGGACGAGCCCATCCACCACGGCGGCCCGGTTGAGCCGGGGCGCGGCTTCGTCCTCCACAGCGACGATTGGGGTGGGCAGGATACGATCGCGGTAACCGGGCCAAACCTGAACAGCCTCGCGCTGACCGGAACGATCGACGTGCTTCGCGCGATAGCCGAGGGCAGGGGCCCGAGCCGCTACCTCGTCGCGCTCGGTTATGCCGGCTGGCGCGGCGGCCAGCTCGACGAGGAGATGACTCGCCACGGCTGGTTCGCAGCGGGCGGCGCTCCGCAGATCCTGTTCGACACGCCGGTTGGCGAACGCTGGCAGGCAGCATTCAAGGCCGAGGGGATCGACCCGCGCCTGCTCGCCAGCCAAGCCGGCGCGGCATGATATAAAGAATCCTTTATATTTGATTTTGGCGTTTGGCGCGGCTAGGGGCGGCGCGACTTTCTTTCATCGGAGAATAACCGTGGCCACCTCTGCCGACACCGTCACCCGCGACTATATCATCCAGGACATTTCGCTCGCCGCCTTCGGCCGCAAGGAAATGGAAATCGCCGAGACGGAGATGCCCGGCCTGATGGCGCTGCGCGAGCAGTTCGGCGCGGCCCAGCCGCTCAAGGGCGCGCGGATTACCGGCTCGCTCCACATGACGATCCAGACGGCCGTGCTGATCGAGACGCTGACCGCGCTCGGCGCCGAGGTCCGCTGGGCGTCGTGCAACATCTTCTCGACCCAGGACCATGCCGCCGCCGCGATTGCCGCGAGCGGGGTTCCCGTATTCGCTATCAAGGGCGAGACGCTCGAGGAATATTGGGACTATGCCGCACGCATCTTCGACTGGGCGACCGACGAAGACAGCGACCGGACCTGCAATCTGATTCTCGACGATGGCGGCGACGCAACCATGTTCG
>JALYQH010000245.1 GCA_030855945.1 Pseudomonadota bacterium
GCCGATGGTCTTGGTGCCGACATCGAGCCCGCCGAGCCGGCCGCCGCTTACCGAGGCGGCGAAGTCGGCGGCGCTCACGCTAATCATCGGGCGAAGGCTGCGGTTCGTCGCTCGGCATCGGCGCGGATCGAGCCCCAGAACAAAGCATAGTCGTAGACGTGGTAATTGTTGCCCGGCAGGACGTAGGGGCCGAGCGGCGGGATGGCGCCGTCGATGATCAGGAAGCCGCCGGTGCAGCGCGCGCCGACCAGTCCCGGGGAGAGTTTCGCGCTGGCGAGGTCGGGCGTCGGGACGAGCGTGCCGAGATTGGCGCTCGGCGGAGCGGCGCCGCCCAGCGTGCCGCTGATGGGGTTGGTGCATAGCATATCGGCCAGCCGGCGATGGCCACCATCGGCGAGCGCGGGCTTTTCGTAGGCGTCGCGGATCATGCTGGTGTTGGCGGGCTCCATGAAGCTCTGCCAGGAGAAGATGCAGCCCGCCTCTTCTGCGGCTCGGCACGCCGGCAGGCCCATGGCGGGGATGTCGGCCTGGAGCGACAGCGGCCAGCCGACGACATAGGCCGCGACGATACGGTTCGCGATCGGCGTGCCGGCAACCTTCTCGCGCAGCAGTCGCGACAAATGGAGAGCGCCCTGGCTGTGGCCGGCGAGGATGATCGGCTCGCCCGCCGGCACCGCGGCGACGAACGCATCGAAGGCGCGCTCGACGTCGCCATAGGCGAGGTGGAGCGCCTTGGCGGCGTCCGCGCTGTCGAGCAGGAACGCCCCGAACGCCGCTTGGCGATAGCGCGGCGCCCAAATGTCGGCGACGCCGTTGAACGCGCTTGCCTGGCTGCGGGTGAACAACTCGGCGCGGCCGCGGCTTCCGGGATCGTCGAGCAGGGCGTTCCACCGATCACGCTCGAGATAGGTGGTCGGATGGATGAAGAAGGCATGCGCCTGCCTTGGGCGAAGGATTGGCGGCGGCCAGCCGTCGGGGCGCCACTCGCCCGGGTTGGGCATGATACCGGGGCGGGCTATCCAATTGGCGGCGTCGGAATAGTCGGGTCCGGTCCGGGGGGGAGGCGGCTCAAAGCTGCCCTTCGGCGTGGCGAAGCTGGTCAGGGCGCGGTCGCCGAACTGGAACAAAGCGAAGGCGCCGGCGACAGAGAGCAGGATGAGGATGAAGATCAGGATGAGGAAGCGGCGGGCACACATGGCACACGCCGTTAGGAGAGGGCGGGGCGCCCGGCAACCGTGGCCGATCCGCTTTTCAGCGGATGCTCATCGTTTGCTCATGCCGCTCACCAGTCGACTGCGGTAGGAACACGGCATCACGATCGAGAACAGGGGGCGACAGATGAGCGAACGGTTCGACACGCGGGACGCGAACTGGCCGGCAAGGCCGTGGATCATGGCCGCGATCTGTGCCGTAGCCGCGTTTCTATTCGACGCACTCGCCGACACCGATACCTCAAATTCCGTATCGGCCGCCCGGCAGGCCGGCGCGTCCTTCGTGGCGATCGCTGCCATCTCGTTCGTGATGACGGTCGAGCAACGGCGCTGGCTGTGGTCGCTCGGCTTCGCGCTCGGCTGGGGCGCGGTGATCGCGCTCGTCGGCTGGTTCACGGCAAGCTATAACCGGCAGGGGGAAATCGCCGAATGGCCGTTCCTTTCGGGGCTGTTCGCGGTGCTCCTCGCCGCGCCCCTGTTCCAAACGGTGCGCGACGAGGGGGCGTGGCGCTTCCCATATGCCCGACTCCACAGCCACGCCTGGACCGACGCGGTGATCGGCGCCGCCTCGCTGGCGTTCGTCGGCGTGACCTTTCTGCTGTCGTGGCTGATCGCCGGGCTGTTCGACCTGATCGGGATCGACCTGATCCAGGAATTGCTCCGCGAAAGCTGGTTCGCGTGGATGCTCGCCGGCTTCGCGTTTGGGGCATCGGTCGGGTTGCTGCGCGAGCGCGACGGTCTGGTGGCGACGCTCCAGCGGCTGGTGATGGTCGTGCTTGCGGTGCTGGCGCCGGTGCTGGCCGCCGCGCTGCTGCTGTTCCTCGCTTCGCTGCCGTTCACCGGCCTTGGCGGATTATGGGATTCGCCGCTGCCGGCGACCGGGCTGATGCTGCTTGCCGGAGCCGGCGCGGTGCTGCTCGCCAACGCGGTGATCGGCAATGGCAAAGACGACCAAGCGAGCGGCCGCGTCCTGCGGCTGTCGGCGCTGCTGCTGGTGCTGACCGTGCTTCCACTGGCGATCATCGCCGCAGTATCCATCGGCGCGCGGATCGGCCAATATGGCTGGTCTCCCGAGCGGATCTGGGGCGTGGTCGCGGTTGGGGTGGCGATCGTCTACGGGCTCGCCGGCTGGTGGTCAGTGGCCAGACGCCGCGCCCAGTTCGACGATCTGCTGCGCCCGGTCCAGACCAGGCTTGCGCTCGGGCTGTGCGGGCTCGCGCTGTTCCTGGCACTGCCGATCGTGGATTTCGGAGCGATTTCGGCGAATTCCCAGATGATGCGCTTCGCTTCGGGCAAAGTGCCGGCCGGCGAGTTCGACTGGAGAGCGATGGCGTTCGATTTCGGTCCGGCCGGGCGAGCGCGTCTGGCACAGATTGCGCGCAGCGGGCCGCCCGAGCAACGCCGGCTTGCATCGACGGCCCTTTCGTCCAGGAACCGCTACGATGTCGGATATGAGGTGGCGGCCGCCAATAGCGGCGCCTCGCTCGACCGGCGGATGC
>JALYQH010000284.1 GCA_030855945.1 Pseudomonadota bacterium
GATCTGGGCCGCGGCGATGCTCAGCATCCGGCCCAGCTGGCCGCCGCCGAGGATGCCGATGGTCGATCCGGGCGCCAAACTCATCGGATGCTTGTCATTCGGCGCTGATCATTCGGGCGCTTCGGCAACCGATCCGGTCTGCTTCGAGCGCCACGCCTCGAGCCGCTGGCCGAGCGCCTCGTCGGCGGTGGCGAGGATCGCGGCGGCGAGCAAGGCGGCGTTGATCGCGCCGGCCTTGCCGATCGCCAGCGTGCCGACCGGGACCCCGGCCGGCATCTGGACGATCGACAGCAGGCTATCCATGCCCTTGAGCGCCGGGCTTTCGATCGGGACGCCAAGCACCGGCAGCGCGGTCATCGAGGCCGCCATGCCGGGCAGATGCGCCGCTCCGCCGGCACCGGCGATAACTGCTTTCAGCCCGCGTTCCTGGGCGCCGCCGGCATAGTCGTAAAGCCGCTTCGGCGTGCGGTGGGCCGAGACGACCCGCGTTTCATGCGCGACGCCAAGCTCGTCGAGCGTCGCGGCGGCGTGGCGCATCGTGTCCCAGTCCGACGTGCTGCCCATGATGATTCCGACTAAAGGATCGGCCATCGCTTCGTCCCCGACTGATGCCCCCAAGAGACGGCCCGTCCTAACGGTGTGGCGGGAATGGCGCAATCCGGGACGGTTGCGACTCGGTTATCCACATTTGCTGCGATTTCAGTTATGCCGGCGCTGCTAACGGGGATTAACCATGCATGACGTCGCGTTGGAAATTAGCGATCCGGGACAGTTGCTCGAAGAAATCGTGCGCTTGCGCGCGAAGGTTGCGCGGCTCGAGGCGGAGGTCGCCGAGCTCGATCGGCTCGCGCATCTCGACGCGCTGGTCCCGCTCGCCAATCGCCGCGGAATGATGCGCGAACTGGAGAGGATGATTGCGCGCAGTGAGCGCCACGGAGCGCCGGCGGCGATGCTGTTCGTCGATCTCGACGGGCTCAAGATTCTCAACGACTGCTTCGGCCATGAAGGCGGCGACGCCGCGCTGATCCATGTCGCCAAGCAATTGTTGGACGGGGTTCGCACCAACGATTGCGTTGCGCGGGTCGGCGGGGACGAATTTTGCATATTGCTCGACCATGCCGACGAGCAGAGCGCGATCGAAACCGCCGAACGGCTGGTTAATCAGGTCGCAGGCGACGAATTCCTGTTCGACGGCAAGCCGATGCCGCTGTCGGTGGCGATCGGCATGACCGTGATCGAGCAGGGCGACTCGCCCGCCGCGGTGCTGTCGCGCGCCGACCAGGCAATGTACCGCGTGAAAGCCGCGGCGTAGGCCTAGCGCTCGCTCAAATAATAGCGGTCCTCGACCGATAGATCGTCGGCCAATTCATAGACGATCGGCTGGCCGGTCGGGATTTCGAGCCCGACGATGTCGTCGTCGGCGATGTTCGACAGATGCTTTTCGAGCGCGCGCAACGAATTGCCGTGCGCCGAAATGATTACGCGCTTGCCGTTGCGCAGCAGCGGCGCGATCTCGGCCTCATAATAAGGCAGCACGCGGGCGATGGTGTCCTTGAGGCTTTCGCTTTGCGGAATGTCGATCCCCGCATAGCGGCGGTCGTCGCGGATGCGGTAGGGGCTGTCGGGCTCAAGCGGAGGCGGCGGCACGTCGAACGATCGCCGCCAGATCTTGACCTGCTCCTCGCCGACCTTGGCGATCGTCTCTGCCTTGTTGAGGCCGGTCAGCCCGCCATAATGACGCTCGTTGAGCCGCCAGTCCTTGGTCACGGGCAGCCACAGCCGGTCCATCTTCTCGAGCACCAGGTTGAGCGTACGAATCGCGCGTGCCTGGAGCGACGTGAAGCAATGGTCGAAATCATGGCCCCTGGCCGTCAACAACTCGCCCGCCGCTATGGCCTCGGTCACGCCGAGCTCGGTAAGGTCCACGTCCCACCAGCCGGTAAAGCGATTCTCCAGATTCCACTGGGATTGGCCGTGGCGAAGCAGGACGAGGGTTGGCATCAGCCCTTCGCCTTTTCGGCTTTCGCTTTCTTGAGCTCGGGCAGCAGCGCGTAGAGCGTGTCGAGGCACGAGCCGGCGAGATATTTCGACCGCTCCGGGCTCCAGCCGTAGACCTCGTCGGGCAGGTCGAAATTATCCTTGAACGGCATTTCCAGCGTCATCGACACCGCCCCGAAGCGCTCGGCGAGCTGGGTCGTCGACATCGAAAGATTGGCCTGGCCCGGGGCCGGAATCTCATAGCCCTGGCGAGTCTGGAAATCGGGCGAGAGGCGCTCGAGCGTGTCGGAGTAGAGCTTGAACAATCGCGTCTGCCGCTCGGTCAGCGACGGAATGCCTTCGAAGCCGGCGAGGAAATTGGCCGGGATTGCCTCGTCGCCGTGGATGTCCATCGCAAAGTCGACCCCGGTCTGGTCCATGCGGCTCAGGACGCACAGCACTTCGGGGCTCTTGTCCGCCGACGGGGAATGCCATTCGCGATTGAGGTTCACGCCGACCGCATTGGTCCGCAAATGGCCGCGGCGCGACCCGTCGGGATTCATGTTGGGCACGACGCGGAACGTGCATTCCTGGCGCAGAACGCGCGCGATCGGGTCGTCCGAATCGGTCAACTTCTCGAGCGCGCCTTCCATCCACCACTCGGCCATCGTTTCGCCCGGGTGCTGGCGCCCGTAGAGCCACACATTGAGGTCGCCCTCGCCGAAGGTCAGGCAGTCGATGTCCTGCCCGTCGTGGCTCTTGCCGAGGCTCTCATATTCAACCCCGGGCAAAGCGGCGACGGTCGATACCAGGTCGTGGTGACGCTCCATCGAATAAGGCGCGAAATAAGCGACCCACACCAGATCGGTTTCGGGCGTGAAGCGAATCGTCAGCACGCCGTCGGCAAAGCTGGTGCCTTCGATACGGGTCCAATCCTCGCGGTCGATCGACAGGCAGGCTTTATAGTCGGGCCAGCCGTCGGGGTAGGCGGCCGAGGCGCAGTTGAGGATCCGCAGCGTCACCTCGCGGCCCCCGCCGCCGGCAAGGCGGAAATGGAACCACTGGTGGAAATCGCTCATATGGTCCTTGACGATTTCGAGGTCCGCCGAGGTGCCGTCCTGGCTGACGACCTTGATGTTGCCGGCGTCGAACGCGCTCGAAATGGTAATGCTCATGAAACCCCTGGATGTTGGCGCTGATTTGCGCGCCTGATAGCGGCAGGCGGTCGATGGGCAAACCCCCTGCTTCGACCAGCGGCGGGCGGGCGTCTGGCCATCGCGTGCTGCTTCCGATAGCCAGCACTCTCCCTTTCCTTCGGCGGGACCGGCCCCATGCAATTCCATCGTCTGCTAGTCCTCCCGCTCGCCGCGCTGATGAGCAGCGCCGCGCTCGCCGCCGACGGACCGGCCGCGGCGCGAGTCCGCGCCCATATCGAATATCTCGCCGACGACCTGCTTGAGGGACGCGGCACGGGCACGCGCGGCCATGAAATCGCCGCCGCTTATGTCGTCAGCCAGTTCCGCGCGATGGGCCTGC
Organism: Pseudomonadota bacterium; assembly: GCA_030855945.1. GTDB lineage: Bacteria > Pseudomonadota > Alphaproteobacteria > Sphingomonadales > Sphingomonadaceae > Sphingomicrobium. The sequence goes on from JALYQH010000284.1 coordinate 3,514, forward strand.
AGCCGGGCGGCGACAATAAAGGCTGGTATCAATGGGTGCCGTTCCGCCGGGCGACGCTCGTGCCGGGCAAGAACTCCATCGCCATGTCGACCGGCGGCGCCAGCGTGCCAGTCAGCGAATATGAGCTCGGGCTGCGGCCGAGCGTGACCGACAAGGTTCGTTCGATCGACGCCGGCATGGTGTTCGCCGGCTACGGATTGTCCGACGCGGCGCTCGGGATCGACGATTATGCCGGGCTCGACGTGCGCGGCAAGATCGTGGTCGTGCTGCGCGGAAACGCCGCCGGCCAGCCGAGCGACATCGCCGCTCACCTCGCCTCGACCAAGCAGCGCGCCGCCGCCGCGCGCGGAGCGGTCGGATATCTCGAAATCGCCGCCCGCGCACCAGCGGCTCCCTCCAAGACCGGGGCAAAGGCGCCGCCGGCCAGCCTTTATTCAATGCGCCCGTCGACCGAGTGGGTCGACCAGGCCGACAAGACCAGCGCGGACGGCGGAAGCCTCAAGGTCACGCTGAGCGCAGCGCCGGCGATGGCCGAGCGCCTGTTCGCCGGCGCTCCGAAAAGCCTTGCAGCGGTACGTGCGGAGGCGACCAGGGACCGCGTCCGCCCGCGCGGTTTCGCGTTGAGGCCGATGCTGTCGATCCGTTCCGAATCGGCGTGGGAGGATTTCCGCAGTCCCGAAGTCGTCGCGCTGCTGCCTGGCGCCGACCCCATCCTGAAAGATCAATATGTCGCGATGATGGGCCATCTCGACCATCTGGGCATCAAGGCGGACGCCAAGCCGGGCGAGGACCGCATTTATAATGGCGCTCTCGACAACGCCGCCGGGGTCGCTACCCTGATCGAGGCGGCGCGCGGGTTCGTAGACAGCGGCCGGCCACCGCGCCGCTCGATCTTGTTCATCGCCCATACCGGCGAGGAATTGGGCCTGCTTGGCGCCGACTATTTCGCCGCCCACCCAACGGTGCCGATCGGCCAGATCGTCGGCGGGGTCGATCTCGACATGCCGGTCCCGCTCTACCAGTTCACCGACGTGGTCGCGTTCGGCGGCGACCATTCGACCATCGGGGAAGCGGTCGCCGAGGCGGGCAAGGCGATGAATATCTCGGTCTCGCCCGATCCGATGCCCGAGCAGGCGATCTTCACCCGCTCCGACCATTACCGCTTCGTCGAGCGCGGTGTGCCCGCGATCCTGCTGTTCACCGGCTATGGCAATGGCGGCAAGGAGAAGTTCGACGACTTCTTCGCAAAACATTATCATCAGGTCAGCGACGATCTGAAGCTGCCGATCCTGTGGGACGCGGCGGCGCGCTACGCCGAGTTCAACTATCGCGTGGCCCGCCAGCTCGCCGACGCCGACGCTCGCCCGATGTGGTACCAAGGCAATTATTTCGGCAATCTATTCGCGCCGGGCACGCCGCGCGCGCCGGGCCCGGTTAGGTAAGCGCAAGCACCGACCGGGCTCTCCTATTCCTTGACTTCGCCGGGCCTCGCCTCTAGGGGAGCGCCCGATACCCAGCCCTACAAACTCGATTCAAACGAAGGCGCGTCCCGGCCATGAAGATTCGTAACTCCCTGAAGTCGCTCAAGTCGCGCCATCGCGATTGCCGGGTGATTCGTCGTCGTGGCCGCACCTACGTCATCAACAAGACCAACCGCCGCTTCAAGGCGAGACAGGGTTAAGCTCTGCGGGAGCTTGGCCGCCCGAGCTCGCTAGGCGGGCATCGAAGGCGCTCTCACACTCGCCCTCCGCTGGGCCTGATGGTCGAAGCCGGTATCAACATCGTCGCGGCGTCGCTCGCCGTTCGCTTCATTCCCTTTCGACGCCTTGCCGCGCGGCTTTCGGCGCGTTCCAATCCTCGGCCATGCCCGGCCGGTCAGGCGAATCTCTTGGGGCGGGCGCTTGAGGCCTGGTCCCGGCGCCTGCCTTGGCGTGCCAAATGCTTCGAAAAGGGGCTTGCCGCCCACTGGATGCTCAGCCGCCGCGATTTTGCGTCGACGCTTCACTATGGCGCGGCGACGATCGAAGGCGAACTGAAGGCACATGTGTGGGTGACATCGGGCGAAATCCCGATCACCGGCTGCGAGAATCGGGATGATTTTGCCTTGATCGCGCGTTACCCCGACGACTAATCGTTTTTAAGCCCCGGTTCACCTCGCTTGAGGTATAAGGACGGTTGAAGGAGTGAAGACGATGCAACGTGCATTGAAAATTATGCTGATCGTGGGCGGAGTGGCGTTGGCCACGACGGCGGCGAGCGCGGCTTATGCTCAAAGCGCTGATCGGAGCACGCCCAAGAGCTGGAATTACGAGATCAAGGACGGAAAGCGCGTCCCCAAGGCGGATCGTCAGGTCAATGCCGACGGCAGTTGGCGCGAGGAGACGCGCAAGGGCGCCTGCGTCACGGTCAAGGAAAAGACCACCACCGGCGAGTATAAGGAAGTCCGGCGCTGCGATTGAGCGCCGCGTCACCCTGAAATGAATAGCAGCGGGTCGGCTAAGCCGGCCCGCTTTCATTTGTGGCCCCATTCTGGTTTGACATGACCCCGTCTCCGCCCTCGGTTCCCGGACGCGCTTCGCACGCCGGCAGTCCGACCGCCTCGGTGTCGCGGCACAACCGCACCTGGACGCTGTCGTCCGGAGCGACGAACACGGCCCCCTCGCGGTCATTGTCGCAGCGCGCGGTCCACATATCCATATTCTTATAGCCGCCGACGAAACCCGACGAGACGATCCGCTTGCATACCGACCCGGTGGCGACGATCGCGCGCTTGAGCGCAATCGCGCGACCCAGGTCATCAAGGTTGAACAATTGGTCCTGACCCGCGCTGCGCACCCGAATTTCCTTGCGCGGCGCCGGCTCGGCCGGTCGGTCGCACGCGCCGAGCAACAGGCTGGCGGAAAGCAGGGCGGTGGCGAAATATCGAGTCATCATGGTCTTCCTTGCTCAATCAACGTGTCAGCCGGTCGGCGGCTCCGTGGCCCGATAGTCGATCGAGACACGCCCCGCCGCCGCCAGCGCCCGCTTGCGCGCCAGATCGATCGTCTTGTCTCGCGCCAAGGCGACACCCATCCGCCGCCCCGGCAATGTCGCCGGCTTGCCGAACAGGCGCACCTCCACGCGAGCGCCGGTCTCGCCCTCGGCCAGTGCCTCGGCCACTCCCCTATATGAAAAATCCTCGCTTGCCCGGTCGGCGAGGATCACCGCCGACGCCGCCGGCCCCGCGGCCTCGACCTCCGGCACCGGCAGCCCGAGGATCGCGCGCAGGTGGAGCTCGAACTCGTTTGGCGACTGGCCGATCAGCGTTACCATTCCCGTGTCGTGTGGGCGGGGGCTCAATTCGGAGAAGATGGCGCGGTCCCCGGCGACGAAAAACTCGACCCCGAACAGCCCGTGCCCGCCGAGCGCCGCGACCACCGTGGCCGCCTGCGCCTGCGCCGACTCGAGCACTGCTTCGTCCATCGCCGCCGGCTGCCAGCTCTCGCGATAATCGCCATCCTCCTGGCGATGCCCGATCGGCGGGCAGAACAGGATGCCGTCCCTGGTCGCGACGGTCAGCAGCGTGATCTCATAATCGAAGTCGACGAACTCCTCGACAATCACTTGGCGCCGGTCTCCGCGCATGTTGGCGACGGCATAGTCGAAGGCGGTGCCAAGCTCGGTCTCGGTCGTGGCGACGCTCTGTCCCTTGCCACTCGACGACATCACCGGCTTGACCACTGCCGGAAGCCCGACGTCCGCGGCCATCGCCTCCTCGCGGGTCTCGGCAAAGATGTAGCGCGACGTGGTCAGCCCCAACTCCTGGGCGGCGAAATCCCGAATGCCGTCGCGGTTCATGGTCAGCTGGACCGCCTTGGCGGACGGCACCACCCTCCAACCCTCCGCCTCCAGCTCGACCAGCATTCCCGTGTCGATCGCCTCGATCTCTGGCACGATATAATCGGGCCGGTGCTTCTCCACCGCCGCTCGCAACGCCCTGCCGTCGAGCATCGCGAATATCTCGCGCGCATCGGCCAGTTGCATCGCCGGTGCATGGTCATAGCGGTCGCAGGCGATCACCCGGCAGCCGAGGCGCTTGGCGGCAATCGCGAATTCACGGCCCAGTTCGCCCGATCCGAGCAGCATCAGCGTGGCGAGATACATGCCGCCTCCCTAGCGCTGCGCGCTGCTTTGCCCAAGGGGGTTGCGTTCGCCGCTCGTCGCCTTGAGGGTGTTGGCCTCACTCAAGCCGGGAGCCGTCATGCGCGCCTTGATCCTGCCCTTCGCTTTCTTCGCAACGTCTGCGCTGGCTCAGGCCGCGTCGGCGCCGCCCAAGAAGCTCACCCCCAACGACATCATCGCGGCCGCGCCCGCCTCGGCCTGGCGCCCGATCCCGCCCGAGGATCTGATGATCATGACGTTGGAAGGCGGCGGCCGCGTCGTCGTCCAGCTCGAGCCTTCCTTTGCCCCGGTCCACGTCGCCAATATTCGCCGCTTTGCGACCGGCGGCTATTGGCAGGGCGCGGCAATCTACCGCGTCCAGGACAATTATGTCGCGCAATGGGGCATCAACGAGGCGGCCCGCGCGCTGTCGGCCGGCGCCGTGGCCACGCCGCCAGCCGAATATACGCGCAGCGCGGCGGGACTTAAGGTGACGCCGCTCGGCTTTCCCGACCCTTATGCGCAACGCGTCGGCTTTTCGGGCGGCTGGCCCGTCGCAATCTATGCTGACGGCAGCGCCAGCCTGACCCATTGCTACGGCGCAGTCGGGGTCGGGCGCGACCTTCATCCCGACACCGGCACCGGGGGAGAACTTTACGCGATCATCGGCCACGCCGCGCGCCAGCTCGACCGCAACATCGCTATTGTCGGGCGGGTGATTGAAGGCATCGAGCGGCTGAGCTCGCTTCCGCGCGGCAGCGAGACGATGGGGTTTTTCAAGGAAGGGTCGGTCGCCAAGCCGATCGCGTCGGTAACGCTGGCCTCGGCGCTGCCGGCGGGTTCACGCCCCGCCTTCGAATATCTCGACGAGACCAGCCCCGCCTTCGCCGCCTACCTCCACAGACGCGCAAACCGCGACGACGATTTCTATCGCGTCGCGGCCGGCGGAGTCGATCTGTGCAACGTCCAGGTACCGGTCAGGCCGGTGCCCCTGGGTCAGGGCGAAAAGGGTTAAGCTGCCCAGGCTTGGTGATTGTCGCGGTTGCGATGCTGGATCACTGCCGGGCTGCTATGCGAGCGCATGCTTGCCTCGGCGAGGGGTAGCGCGGTCGAGCAGAAAGCGCATTCGGCCGAGACCCGGCCGATCAACCAGTGGGTCCGTCCGCAGCCGGGGCAATGATTGACCTGATGCTCGCGATAGACCGCGTGATAGCCGCGACCGGCCGGGTCGTGGCTCATGCGCAGATCACCGAGGGTTGGCATACTCGCCATATCAAGTTCCTTTCGAGGAGGTTCAACCCGCGAAATCGGCTTGGGTTGCATCGTCACGCGGCGGCCCGTTTCTAAAGCGCGCGAAGTCCCTCGGCGGGACGCGCGTTGAGCGCCGGGAGGGCGGCAACGAAGGCGGCGAGCACGGCAAGCAGGATCGCCCCCGCCGGAATCGCGGCGATGACGAGCCAGTCCGGACTGAAGTTGAACTCGAACAGCCAGACGACCAATGCCCACGCCGCGACCGCGCCGAGAATGAGCGCCGCGATCGCAACCGCAACCGATAGAAAAGCGAATTCGACCAATTGGCTTTTAGCGACCTCGCCGCGCGTCGCTCCGACCAGCCGCAGCAGGACGATGTCCCGCCGCCGCTCGCGCCGCGTCGCGACGACCGACCCGGCGAGAACGATCATCCCCATCAATATCGCGAAGCCGGTGGCGATCCGCACCGCGCCGTCGATCGATCCGAGCAATATCTTGGCCTGCTCGACGACCTCCGCGACGCGCACCGCGCTGACCATCGGCAGTTCGCTCGTCAGCCGCCGCTCGAACGCCGCAACCGAAACCCCGGGCGCGGGCGCGACCGTCGCCATCAGCGTGTAGGGGGCGGCCTCGAGCGTGCCCGGGGCGAAGATGATCGCGAAGTTGAATCCCAGGCTGCGCCAGTCGATTGCGCGAAACGAGGCGATGGTCGCCTCCACCGGACGGCCAAGCACGCCGATGGTCATTGTGTCGCCGACTTTCAGGCCGAGCGCGGTCGCGGCCTCGACATCAATGCTGACCAGCGGCGGCCCGCGATAATTTGCCGGCCACCATTCGCCGGCGACGACCCGATTGGCTTCGGGCAATTCGGCGGCGAAAGTCAGACCCCGGCTGCCGCGCAGGATCCACGCGCCCTCGGGAATCGTCTTCATGTCGGTCACGCGAGTGCCGTTGATGGCAGTGACCGGGCCGCGCAGCGAGGGGACTAGGCGAATTTCTGCACCGGGTAGCTCGGCATCGGCGACGGCGGTGAAGCGGTCGGCTTCCTCGCGCGGGATATCGACCAGGAACAGGGCCGGCGCGCGCTTCGGGACGCTGGAGTCGATCTCGGCGAGGATGCTCGACGCGGTCACGGCGAGCACCACCAGCAGCGTCAATCCCATACCCAGCGACACCGCCAGCCGGCCGGTGCCAGCGCCGGGCCGGTCGAGCGCGGCGATGCCAAGCCGCGTGGTCGGCCCGCCGCGATGCTTGAGCCCGCGCACGATGCGCCGGATCGCCAGCCCAAGTAGCGCGAACAGCCCGCACAACGCAGCGATCACGCCGATGCCGATGGCGGCGAAGCCGGGGTTGGTGGCCGTGGCGATCGCTAGCGCTGCGGCGGCGGTGAGGGCGAGGATCGGCCCGGCAAGCTGGCGCGCGGGCAGCCGGGCACTGCCGCCGACGTCGCCGCGAAGCAGTTGCGCGGGCCGCGTTTCGCTTGCGCTGGCAATCGCCGTCCAGCTCGAGGCGAAAGTGACCAGAACCCCGAACAGCGCCGCCAAGGCGAGCGCGGCCCATTGCGGGCTGGGGTCGGGCGCTACTGGCAGCAACGGCGCGGCGATGCTCGACACCAGTGCCGGGGTGACGGCGCCAACCGCGAGCCCGGCGAGGATCGCCAGTCCGGCAACGATGCCAAGCTCGATCAGCAGCATCGCGTTGATGGTCGAGCGCCGCGCTCCGACCAGCTTCAATATGGCGATGCTCGGACGGCGCGAGGCGGCGAAGGCGGCGGCCGCGCTCGACATGCCGAGCCCGCCGATTGCCAATGCCGACAAGGCGACCAGCAGCAGCATCTGCCCCAGCCGGTCGACGAACCGCCGAGTCCCGCTGCCGCCCTCGTTGCGGTCGGTCGAGCGCCAGCCGCCGTCAGGAAACCGCTGCTGGAAAGCGAGACCGACCGCTTCCGGGTCGCTTGCCGCGGGCAAGAGCAGGCGAAAACTGGTCGTGGTCAGGCTGCCCGGCTGGACCAGCCCGGTCCGGGCCAGCCCGGCGGAGTCGACCAGCGCCGGTGGTGACAAGGCAAATCCCGCTTCGCGCGGCATCGACTCGATGATCGCGGAAATGGTGAAATCGGCCCGGCCGATCCGCAGCCGATCGCCTTGGCGAAGCGCCAGCCGCTCGGCGGCCGCGCGGCCGATCGCGACCTCCTCGGCGTTCGGCCGCCACCCACCCGGCGCCAGCACAAGCTTGCCCGCGAGCGGCCACGCCGCATCGGCCCCGGTCAGCTCGGCGAGCATGCTCTCGCCATCGGGCGCGACCAGCATCGCGCGCATGCCCACGCTGCGGGCGCTTGGGCCAAGTTCCTGGATCGCCGACACCTCCGCGGCACTGGGCTGGCGCTGCGCCACCGACAGCAGCAGGTCGCCGCCGACCAGCGTCCGCCCCTGCGCGGCGATGGCGCCATCAATCGACGAAGCGAGGCTGGTGACCGAGGCCAGCCCGGCCAGCGCGACCGCAAGGCACAGCCACAGCAGCCCGAGCCCGCCGAGCCCGCCCTTAAGATCGCGCCGCGCCAACCGGAAAGCGAGGGCCAGCTTCACGCGTCTAGCTGTCCGTCGGCCATGCGCACGGTGCGGC
>JALYQH010000291.1 GCA_030855945.1 Pseudomonadota bacterium
GATTTAGGGCGCTGCGGGTTGCGTGCCCGTCGAAGCTTTGTTAGACGCCCGCCCGCGCCCCCCGCTTGCCGGCCGGCGTATTTGCCTCATCGGCATGGACGCATAGCTCAGTTGGTAGAGCAGCTGACTCTTAATCAGCGGGTCCTAGGTTCGAGCCCTAGTGCGTCCACCATTTCCCCGCCTGCCCGGTCGCTTCCTCCGAAGCCGAGCCGATCGAGAACCGAATCGATCAATACGCCTACCGCGGACTCGCTCGCAAGTCCGCCGCGTACCAGGCAGCGGTCAGCGAGGACTCGGCGGAATGCGGGGTAAAGGCCGGGCTCTGGCGGCGGGAGCTCGGACCAGAAATTGTCGAGATGGCGCTGATAGGTCAGCCCCTCAATGTCGTAGATCGCCTCGCCGATCGTACACACCGGCGTCCCTTGTGCCAGGGCGAGCGTCGCAGACGTGCTGTTGACGCACACTAGCCCGCGGGCGGTGCTGACCATCGTTTCGAGATCGCCGCCGTCGACATAATGCAGCCGGCCCTCGACGCCGTGGAGTCGCGCCTGATGGCGGACGAAGCCCTTCCAGCCGAAGAAGCTGCAGTCGAGCGGGTGCGCCTTGAGCAGCAGGTGGGCGTCGGACGGTGCGTGGGCCGCAAAGCTACTGATTATATAAGCCGCCGCGCTCTGCATGTCGGGAAAGGAGGAATGAATCCGGATCTGATAATCGCCCGACAGCTGCAGCGGCAGGACGAATATCGGCTTGCCTTCGAGCGTGCGGAGCGTCGCCTCGGCGGCGCGTCGATTCCAGTCGCGCCGCACGAATTTCCACAACCAGCCGGCGGCCTCCGCGATGATGGAGCCAGCGCGATGAGACCGATAATGAAGAAATCCCGCACGCCTCCACGTGACGTGATGGTAATACCAATAGGAATCGTAGGCCCGGCGGCGGAAGCTAGCGGTGATCGGCGGCAAATCCGGCTCGAGCGGCAGTTGGCTGGCCTGGGCGATGAACCAGCTCTTGTCGCGGCTGAGCGTCGAACGCGCGTTTACGCCCTCGAGCTCGAGCGTCATCCAGTCGGGCCGCACATAGCCTTCCTCAAGCACGTGGGTGCGGACCGAGCGTAGCGCCGCCATGCCATGCGCGGCGACGTGATAGGGCCTGCAATCCCCGAACAGCAGCATGTCGGTGATCTGATGATCGCGCAGGAAATGGTCGAGAAACACCGGCCAGTCTGAAAAGCGCCCGCCAAAATCGACCGCGCCCTCGGGCCAGTCGAGACGGTCGCCGCCGCTCAGATTGATGCGATGGACGGGGACTCCTTGGGCCGCGATCTGCTTGCCGAGCAGGCGAAAAAAGGGTCCCGGCGGACCCTGCAGGAACAGGAAGGCGCGCCGCTCCCCCATTTCGGTTACCATGCGCGCAATGCCGCCAGACGGCGCTTCACATAGCCCGTCAGCCGCCGCAGAGGGACCAATGGTCCCTTGCGCCCGGCGCCGGTTCCCTCGGCCAGACGGCGTACCAAAATCTCGGGAGGGCACGGCAAGCCGGTCAGCGGATCGAGGTAACGCGGGTAAAGCAGCAGCACCGCGGCGACCAGTTCGTCCAGCGTCCGCCGCGTGGTGCGGCGACGGGGAACATCCCCGAGGTCGCGGGTCAGCCCCCAGCCGGCGTAAAATGGCATGCCGTGCGTCGTCACGGGCTTGCCCCGCAGCAACGCTTCAAACCCGGCGAGCGAAGTGTTGACGTGCACTTCGTCGACCATATCGATCAGCGACGTGATCGGCTGATCGCGAACCACTTCGTCGGCGAAACTGGCCGCCAGCTGGTCGGGTATCGCGCCGACGCGGTGGCCGGCTTCGACGTCGGGGTGCGGCTTGTACAATATATAGGCGTCCGGCGCCTCGCTCCGCACACGGGCGAGCAGCTCGACATTGGTCTTGACGTCGCCGCCGCCGCACATCACCGAACGGTCATCCTCGACCTGTCCCGGCACGAGCAGGTGCCGGCGAGCGGCTGCCCGGCGCCCGGCCGGTTTGCCGCCAAGGCCATATTTGCTGACCCCCGCGTCGACGATCAGCTCACGCAGCCGCCGCGCGCGAAGCAGAAGCTCGGGCGGGAATCTGCCTTCCTGCAGCAATTGCTCCAATTCGCTCGGGCGACTGGGGTCGAAATATGCGCCCACGGAATCGACGACGAGCGATAGCGGCGGGACGCAATCCGCGCCAAGGCCAACCGAGCGGATAAAGCCGTCCTCGACCTCGATCAACTCGGCACCCCTGCGTTCGAGCTCAGCCAACCGCGCGGGGGCGACACGCGACTTCCAGGCGAAGATGCGGTCGCCGGGAGCGATGCCTGTCGGCCGCGCGGCAAATGGGACGTCGCCCGCGCCCGCCCACAGCAGCGGGGCGGCGGTCCGCTGCTTCCACGCCGCAAAACCGATGGCGGAGGATACGCCGCGATTGCTGTCGATCAATCGTCTCCAAAACGCACAAAGCTCGACCGCCTCCCATAGGCTCATCGCCTCGCCGGTAAAGGGATTGGCATAAGCGAGCCTTTTCAGGTGATCCCCCACCCCTTCTCGCGGCGAACGACCGTCCGCGCCGCGCACCGGGATCCCTGCGAGAGCCGCAATCAGTACCACTTCCTCACCGGCGTCGGCAACCACTTCGTCGGCACCGCCGATCAGGTGCCACGGGTCGCAGCGGCCCGAGACAACGGTCTTCGAGCCAGGATCAGGCTCATCTGAATCATCTTCGGTCCAGACCAGCGTAGACCGGTCGCGACGGCCCTCGAGCATATCGGAGCGGTCCCGCGCATCGCGCACGCGGACCAGCGTATATGGCGCTGGAGGCAGCGGCGGCTGCCGGCCCCAATAGTCTCCCCCGACCCGCGCGCCCGCCATCGCCGCGACCGCTCGATCGATCTCGGCCTCGCTGGTTTCGCGGCCTTCCAGGACGGGCCGCGCCAGCGGCTTAGGGCGCGAGCCGGGAAAGGGAGGAACCCTCAGCAAGGGAGCAAAGGAAATCACGGGCGCTGAAGTCATTGCCTAAGCGGCGAACCGTATGGCGAAGCGGCAGGGACGGAACTTCATGCCCAAAGCCTTCTCACGGCGGTCGACGATCTGCAACTGGCAGGCGTCTCAGGAGAAAGTCGGCACCCGGCGCAGATAGGAAGCATATTCGCCCTTGCCGAGCCGCGCGATCGCTCTTTCCAGGCCCGCGTCGTCGATGAAGCCCTCGCGCCAGGCAATCTCTTCCGGGCACGCGATCTTCATCGCCTGGCGGCGCTCGAGCGTAGCGACGAACTCGGAGGCCTCGAGCAGGCTGTCGGGCGTCCCGGTATCGAGCCATGCGAACCCGCGCCCGAGAATTTCGACGTGCAACTGCCCCTTGTCGAGATAGGCGCGGTTGACGTCGGTAATCTCGACCTCGCCGCGCGCCGAGGGCTGGATGTTGGCAGCAATGTCGACGACCTGCTCGTCGTAGAAGTAGAGCCCGGTTACCGCCCAGTTGGACTTGGCCTGAGCAGGCTTTTCCTCGATGCTCGACGCCTTCCTGTCTTCGTCGAACGCGACGACGCCATAGCGCTCGGGATCGGCGACCTGATAGCCAAACACCGTCGCCCCTTCCGGCCTTTCGCGCGCCCGCAGCAGGATTTCCGGAAGCCCGTGCCCGAAAAAGATATTGTCCCCCAGCACCAGGCACGACGGCCCGCCCGCGACGAAATCCGCGCCGATGGTAAAGGCCTGCGCCAGCCCCTTGGGCTCGGGCTGGACCGCATAGGACAGGCTCATCCCCCATTGCGTCCCGTCGCCGAGCAGATGCTGAAAGCTGGGCGCGTCATGAGGCGTGGTGATGACCAGCACTTCGCGAATGCCCGCGAGCATCAGCGTCGACAGCGGATAATAGATCATCGGCTTGTCATAGACCGGCATCAATTGCTTCGAGACCGCGATGGTCATCGGAAAAAGCCGCGAGCCGCTGCCGCCGGCGAGGATGATGCCCTTCATTCAGTCGATCCTTATCAGGCGCCGCCGCGGACCAGCCGCGCGACGATATTGGCAGTGGACATGCGCCAGTCGGGCAGGCGCACGCCGTGCACCCGCTCCAACTTGTCGCCCGCAAGCCGTGAATTGGCCGGCCGCCTGGCCGGGGTAGGATAGTCGGCGCTGGTGATCGGCTTGACGAGAGCGCTCGGCCCGCCGCTCGCCGCCGACGCCTCGAAAATCGCTTCGGCAAACTCGGCCCAACTGGCCTCGCCCCCGCCGGTCATATGAAACACGCCGCGAAGTCCGGGATCGGCGCTCGCCGCGAGATTGGCCGCCACGGCCAGGATCCCGTCGGCGATGTCGAGCGCGCTGGTCGGGTTGCCGCGCTGGTCCCCGACCACGCCGACCTCGTCGCGATCCCTCGCCAGGCGAAGCATGGTCTTGACGAAATTGGCGCCGAACGGGCTGTAAACCCATGCCGTGCGCAGGACCGCAACATTGTCGTGCGCCGCGAGCACCGCCTCCTCGCCGGCCAGCTTGCTCGCGCCATAAACGCCGGTCGGGCCGGTCTCATCGGTTTCGGCATAGGGCGCGCGCTTCGCGCCATCGAAAACATAGTCGGTCGACAAATGGATCAAGGGGACGCCGAGCCGGTGCGCGGCGCTCGCCACCGCGGCGGCACCGGCCTCGTTGACCGCAAAAGCAAGTCCGCGCTCGGTTTCGGCCTTGTCGACCGCGGTATAAGCCGCCGCGGAAACGATCGCGTCCGGCCGGACAGCCTCGATCGCCGCAACGATCGCGTCGGCATCGCCCGCCAGATCCAACTCCGGACGGCCCAGCGGGACGATCTCATGCCCCTCCAGCGCTCCCCGCTCGATCAGCGATCGAACGACTTGCCCGTCCTTTCCGGTGACAGCGATCCTCACTGCGCCATGCTCAGCTTGCCGCTTTCTCGATCAGGCCGAGGCGCTGGCCGGCGTACCGCTCGCGGAGCGGCTGCCACCACCACTCATTGTCGAAATACCATTGGACTGTCTTGGCGATGCCGCTGTCGAAATCCTCCTCGGCGCGCCAGCCGAGTTCCTCTTCGAGCCTGGTCGCGTCGATCGCATAGCGCGCGTCGTGACCCGGCCGATCGGTGACGAACTCGATCTGCTCGGCGCGCGGCCGATTGCCGGGCACAAGCTGGTCGAGCACCTCGCAGATCCGCTCGACCACCTCGATGTTGCGCCGTTCGTTGCGGCCCCCGACATTATAGGTCTCGCCGATGCGGCCGCGCTCAATGATGATCTCGAGCGCCCGCGCATGATCCTCGACGTAAAGCCAGTCGCGGACATTGTCGCCCTTGCCATACACCGGCAGCCGGTCGCCGGAGAGCGCATTAAGGATGGTCAGCGGGATCAATTTCTCGGGAAAATGATAGGGCCCGTAATTGTTCGAGCAATTCGAGACCACGACGGGAAGACCGTAAGTCCGCTGCCACGCCTTGGCGAGATGATCGGACGCGGCCTTCGACGCCGAATAAGGCGAGCTCGGGTCGTACGGCGTCTCCTCGGTGAACAGCCCCTTGTCGCCGAGCGAGCCATAGACCTCGTCGGTCGAGACGTGGAGGAAGCGGAAGCCGTCCTTCGCGGCGCCGTTCAGCGCCTTCCAATAGCCAAGCGCTGCCTCGAGCAGGGTGAACGTGCCGATGATATTTGTCTGGACGAAGTCTGCGGCGCCGGTAATCGACCGGTCGACGTGGCTTTCGGCGGCGAGGTGCATCACCCGGTCGGGACGAAAACTCGCCATCGCTTCGTCCATCGCCGCCCGATCGCAAATGTCGGCCTTGAGGAAGCGGTAATTCGGCTTGTCCTGTACGGTCCTGAGCGACGCGAGATTGCCGGCATAGGTCAGCGCGTCGACGTTGAGCACTTCATAGCCCTTGTCGAGCACGAGGTGCCGAACCAGCGCCGAGCCAATGAAGCCGGCTCCCCCGGTGACGATCACACGCATCGATTACACTTTCACGGAAAAATGCCGCGGCAGTTCAGCCAGCGAGGGTTGGCCGCGGTCTTTCGCCGACAATGTGCCGGGATTGGCCACCTCGGGCCATTCGACCGCGATATCGGGATCGTCCCACGCCACACCCTTGTCATTTTCGGGACTGTAATAGCTCGTCACGCGGTAGCTTATCACCGAGTCCGGCTCGAGCGTGCAGAAGCCGTGTCCGAACCCGACCGGGATCCATAATTGGTTGTTCGCCTCGGGCGTCAGCGTCACCGCGATCCAGCGGCCGTAGCTCGGAGAATCGCGGCGCAGGTCGACCGCTACGTCGAACACCTTGCCGGCCAGACAGCGAACGAGTTTGCCCTGGGCTGCCGGATACGACTGGAAATGAATGCCGCGGATCGTCCCGGCGCGAACGCTGAGCGACTGATTGTCCTGCACGAACTGGGCGGGGCCGGCATGCTCCGAAAAAGCAGCCTCGCGAAACACTTCGGAGAAATAGCCGCGCTCGTCCTCGATCTTACGGGGCACGACTTCGATCGGCCCGCCGAGGTCGAAAGTACGAAATTCCATCATTCTATCCCTGCAGCGCGCTCATCCTTCGCGTCGCGCTCGCTTAGTCGACTGGCCTCTCGTTTCAAACTCAAACCTTCGCGGGTTCGGTTCGGCGCCCGCTCTCCCCTACAGAGTAGCAAGCCATTGATCGACGATCGCGAAATGATCGCCCCAGCTAGGCGCCTTATAGGCTTTCATCTGCTCCAGCTGACGCGCTCGCTCGGAACTGTCCCCCGCGAAAGCCCGGATCAGCCGCGTCCACTCGGCACGGTCCCCCGGGTTGGCAAAAGTCGGGATCGAGCCGCCGATCTCGCGGAAGATAGCCAGGTTGCTGGCGATGACCGGCGTGCCCAGCGCCAGCGCCTCGACGATCGGCAGCCCGAAGCCCTCGGCGAATGAGGGCATTAGCAATGCGCGCGCGCCGCCGATCCAGGCGGCCAGATCATCGTCGCCGCAATCATTGAGCTCGATCACCTTTCCGGCGAACTCCGACGGTCGATCGAGCAGCGCCAGTGCCGGCCCTGCTTCCCATCCGCGCTGGCCGATGACGATCAGCGTCGGCGCCTGCGTCCCCATCGAGTCGATCAGATGATGCCATATCTCCAGAAGGAGGAGGTGGTTTTTGCGCCCTTCGATCGTCCCCAGCGTGACGAAATAGGGCGTGGCGAGCGGCGGAGGCCCGGGATTGGGGCGCGGCGGCGGCCCGCTGATCCAGGCGGCGGTCGCCGCCGGCATCGGCACCCCCCGCGTCTTGGCGAAGTCCGTCAGATCGGCGACGGTCGCCTGCGAATTGCAGATGATGCCGTGCGCGCTGGCAAGAACATTGGTCATGCGTCTTGCGTGCCTGTCGCCCTCCCCCGCTCGGCAATATTGGGGAAAAGTGATCGGGATCAGGTCATGGACGAGAAAGATCGCGCGCAACCGATTGCCGGCAATCCACGACGGCAGCGTCGGCTCGTCGAGCCCGGTGTGGCCAACGTTGAGGTAGAAGGTCCCGGGATGTGCCGCCCCCCTTCCTCTCAGGGTCAATGCCGCCGCGATGATCCGGACCAGCCGGGTCTGCGATGCCGCGCGCCCGCCGCGAAGCACGACGAACAGTCGGTCGGAATCTTCGGGCGACAGGATGAAATGACGACCGCCGCGCTGGAAGGTCGCTTGGGCGCGATCCCCGAAATGGTCGAGATAGGCCAGGCAGACGCGGTCGATCCCGGTCGGCAGACGCCGCGTCCAGAAGCGCCAGATCAGCCGCGACACGTCGATCAGATAAGGGCGATGCGCGGCCCCCGGTTGCGCCAAGCGACCGGCCCTAGCGCGGGCGCCCGAGGTCGTTCGTTTGCGCCTTGCCGAACCCCTGCGCCTTGAAATCCACCGCCCGCACGTCCGCGCCACGACTCTTGAAAATGCCGAACTCATAACTTGACGGGTGTGCCCCCGTCGTCACCGAAGCATTCTCAATCAATATGTTGCGTGGAGTGCTGAGAGCGGACGACTCCCCTGTGGAGCCTTCGTCGATGCGGATTCCGGCGCGCGTCTCCGACCCCCATGGAGCAAATACCCCGTTGGCGCCGCGCACCAATCCGACTTCCTCGATCGTAACGCCCCTGATCACCGCGTCGCTGACGGGCCCGTACACTACCATTCCGGCAATCCCCGCTTTGGAAATGATCAGCCGCGACAGGCGCGCGCCGCGCAATTGATTGCCGAGCTTGACCCCAAAGCCGAAACTGTTGCGGACGGCGAGGTCGCTGACGACCAGGCCCTCGATGCCCGTGCCGGAAGCGGTAACGTCGAGCCCCTCCCAGGTGGACTCGATCAGCCCGCCGTCGATGATCACGTCCCTCGACGAATGACCGATGTTGAGGCCATCCGCCTGCCACGGCAAATTCCCGACATCGAAACGCGCCATGCAGCGCTCGATCCGTACATTTTCTATTCGCACATGCTGGACGTCAACTAGCGATGCGCAGGTGACCTGCTCCTGGATTCGCACACCGTAAAACTTCGAAGCCGCAGCGCCCTGCTGCCCAGCCGCGCGGATCTCGCGGATGGGCACCGAATTCCACCCGACCGCCGCTACCTCGCTCCGCACGAGCGGCCTATCGCCGCGGTAAGGCGCCCAGACGAGGTCGTGGATGGCCAGATTGTTTAACGTGACATTGCGCGCTCCGGCAATCAGCAAGCCAAAGCCCTTGCCGTGGCCGGTGATCTCGACGTTGCGAAAATCGACGCGGTCGGCATCCGCCACCCAGATTCCGGCGGAATCGATGCGCGATCCGCCGTCGGCGTGGCGTCCGCGATCGATCTTGACGTTCTCCAGCGTCACCTTGATCGGCGGATGACCGTCGGAGCGATGGACAAACAGCGTGCGAACCGACAGCGATCTGAGCAGCCGGTCGAGTTCCTCGGGAGGGATCACCGGGTCGCCGCAGTCGACAAGGTCGGCGGCGCTGCGCATCGCCGGACAACGCGCGTTGATGTAGCGGCTCGTATCGACCGGCCCTGCCCCTTGCAGCAGCGTCGCGTTGCGCAGGCACAGGGACTCGCCGACCTCGACCGTGCCTACCACCCGATAGGTCGCTCCCCCACCGTCAAGACAATAGCGATTCTCGGAATGAAAAGCTTTCATCAGGGCCTGGGTGTCGTCCGTCCGGCCATCCCCGACCGCTCCAAACTGCTTCAGCGTGCGAACTTCGGCTGGCAGTCCGGGCCGCGAAATGGGCTCTTCGGCCTCGCTGGACTGGGCCCTGCAACCGGTCGCCAGCATGAATTGCCCGACCAGTGCCGCCACAAGCAGCGTCAGGCGTCGCGGCCGCCGTGCGGGCCGAAGCGGCACAGCCCCTCCCGTCGGGGCGCTCGATCGGACCAGCGACCAACTCATGGAATGGCCTGGGTAAGCCCGATCACCGGGAACACCAGCGACGAAATCATTTGGACAAACCGCTGCACCTCGGTGAGCTTGGCGCTCGACCCGTAAATCACGTCCTTGTCCCTGATCGGAAAGTTCTGAGCGATGAAGAAGGTCGCCGGATCCTTGAGGTCCGCTCGGTAAATCACGGGTATCAGGCCTTCTGGAGTGCGGCGCGCCGTTGCAACGAACGCCGGGTCGAGGGCCTGGGGGTCCTCCAGCCTAAAAATGAACACACCGCGCGCGTCGGCCCGCTCGCTGTTCAGCCCGCCCATTCGCCCAAGTGCCTGGGACAGGGTCAGGCCAGTGCTTTCAAAGGGAACTTCCTTATTCGTTCCGGCCGCCCCGAGGGCGGTAAAACTGTAAGGCTGATACAGCGCGGTGACGACGTCGCCCGCTTGCAAACGAATATTCTGGGCGGGGTCGCGGATCACGCTGTCCAGCGGCATCGACGAGACCTGGCCGTCGCGCGCGATCCGAAGCGTGATTTTCCCGGTCGGTTGCTTCACGCCCCCGGCGCTGGCCAGGACGTCCAGCACGCGCTCGCCGCGCGCGGTCAGCGGGACTTGCGTGTTGCTCCCGACCTCCCCGAGCACGCTTATGGTAGAACTGGCGTTACGAACCAATCGAACGACGACCTCGGGCGCATGGGCCTTGCCGTCGAGCCTTCGTTCGATCTCGCGTTCCAATTGCGCTGGAGTTCGGCCGGCCGCCATGACCGCGCCGGCGAACGGAATCTGGACCCGGCCATCGCTCCCGACAGTCATCTCCGGAATCGAGGTGCGCTGGCTGGTCGTCCCCGTGGTACCGCCCGCCGAGGCCCCGCCGGCCCCGCCAAGCGAGGCACTCGTGCCGAACAGCATCGCCGGCGGCGCTTCCCAAACCGCGACGTCGATCGCATCGCCGCGCTCGATCGTCATCGCCATGAGCGGCGCATCGCCAAGCGTTTCGGTAAAGGTGGAGGTCACTATCCCCGTCCGCCCGATCCTTATGACCGGACTGGTAAGGTCGATCACCTTGATGCCGGCATTCTCGACAATCTGGCCGTCTGCGCTGCTGATCTGGTTCATGCTCGGTCCCGACGAGCCAAGCGAGCTGCAACCGGCAATCGCGGCCGCCAGGACGGCTGTCAAAAGCGGCTTAAGAAGTCCGGGCAAGGCAGCGCCCGCTACATCATGCCGATGGCGTTGAATCATCGTCGCTCCGATCGAAAGGGTCGTGACTGCATTAAGAGACGCCCCGCGATTGCACAATCATGAACGTCAACCGCCCCGGCTGATCGACCGACAGTTACCCGCGCGGCGAGGGCGCGAGCGTTGCAAATCCTGCGAGATTCCCCCATTGCTCCCGCCGAAAACACCAATGATCGGTTCAACGCAGTGATACTCAATCCTTCAAAGTTCAATTTCAGATTAAAAAATCGACTGTTCATCGTAACCGTCATCCTGCCTGTATTCGCCGCGATCCTTTATTTCGGATTCTTTGCTTCGGACGTTTACGTTTCGGAATCCCGCTTCGTCGTCCGCAGCCCGGACAAGCCGGCGGCAAGCGGCATCGGGGTCATCCTGCAGACCGCGGGCTTCGCCAACGCCGGCGAAGAAATGTATGCCGCCCAGTCCTTCGCGGAATCTCGCGATGCGCTGAAGGCGATCAATCGGGGTGGAGCGGTCGAGAAAGCCTATACGCGGCCGGGCATTTCAATCTTCGATCGCTTCAATCCCTTCGGAATCGCGGGATCGTTCGAGGATCTTTACAAATATTTTCAGGACAAGATTCAAGTCCGCAATGACAGCGCGACGTCGATCACCACCTTCACCGTTCGCGCCTACACGCCCGCCGATGCGCACCGCTTCAACGAACAGTTGCTGACCATGTCGGAGGCGACGGTCAATCAGATGAACTTGCGCGGTCGTCAGGACCTCGTCCGATATGCCCAGGCCGAAGTCGACAACGCCAAGGCGGCTTCCCAGGCCGCGGCGGTTGCTCTGGCCGGCTATCGCAATCGATCCGGCGTGGTCGATCCGGAAAGGCAGGCGGAAATCCAGATGCAGATGATTTCCAAGCTCCAGGACGGCTTGATCGTGGCGCGTGGCGAGCTTTCGCAGTTGCAGCGCTACGCGCCCGAGAACCCGCGCATCCCGGTTGTGCAGTCGCAGATCGCCACCATCCGGTCTGAAATCGACAGCGAGACTGCCAAGGTCACGGGTGGCAATCGCTCGCTCGCGGCAAGCGCAATTCAATTTCAGCGTCTGACGCTCGAAAATCAGTTGGCCGAAAAGCAATTGGGCGGCGCGCTCGCTTCGCTCGAGGAAGCGCGCAACGAGTCTCGGCGCAAGCAAGCCTATGTCGAGCGCATCGTCGAGCCTAACTTGCCCGACTCGCCGATCGAACCGCGGCGGTTGCGCGGAATTCTCGCAACGCTCGTCCTTAGCCTGATCGCTTTTGGCATCCTTCGGATGCTGCTGGCGGGGGTGAAAGAACATGCACAATGACGATTCCGCTCCAGTAACTGGAGCATTGGTCCGTCAGTCACCGTGGACGATCAACCGGCGAGTGATCGGCGCGCTTCTGCTGAGGGAGCTGCTGACTCGCTACGGACGAAACAACATCGGCTTTCTCTGGCTGTTCGTCGAGCCGATGCTATTCACGCTCGTCATCACCGCCGTGTGGACCGCGATGCGGGGATTTCATCAATCCGGTATTCCGATCGTGGCTTTCGCGGTGACCGGCTATTCCTCCTTGATCTTGTGGCGGAATATGCCGGCCCGGTGCCTCGGCGCGCTAATCTCGAACCTGCCGCTGCTCCACCATCGCCAAGTCACGATCGTCGATGTCTATCTCGCTCGAATCCTGTTGGAGATGCTTGCCGCTTCAACGAGTCTGGTTGTGCTGAGCCTTGGTTTCTACGCCATGGAATGGTTGCCGGCCCCCGAAGACATATTGCAGGTCGTCGCCGGCTGGCTTCTGC
>JALYQH010000294.1 GCA_030855945.1 Pseudomonadota bacterium
CCTCATCGACGATCACCGCATCACGCTGCATTTGCCGGCGCTCGACTGACCGCTCAGGGAGCTCGCCGCGCGTGGTGGGCCCGGAGGGACTCGAACCCCCAACCTAGCCGTTATGAGCGGCCAGCTCTAACCAGTTGAGCTACAGGCCCCACCTCGTCATCGGCCACTCCGCTTCGCTTCGTGAGCCTCGCTTGATGACCGTCCCCCCGGACGGTCAGTCCGCGAGGCTGGTCGGGGAGACAGGATTCGAACCTGCGACCCTCTGCTCCCAAAGCAGATGCGCTACCAGGCTGCGCCACTCCCCGCCCGACCGACGCCGCCCCTATCAAAGCACGGCGGCCGCCGAAACCTAATTCGCGTTGTTCGTCTTATCGCCATCGTTGGTATTGAGATCGACGTCGACATCGACATTGTCGATCCGGTTGGCAACGCGGCCGGCGCGCTCCTGTATGTCGTCAGCGCTTTGCTCGATCGCGGGGCCGGCATTCTCGACCGCGTTTCCGGCGGCGTCGGCGGCCTGCTCGGCCTCGCTAGCGAGCACCTCGGTCCCCGCCTCAATGCGATTCTCGTCGAGCTCGAGCGTGGTCGAGCCGTTATTCTCCTCGGTGACGCTGCATGCGCCGGCGAGAAGAAGCGGCAACAGGCCGAGGGTCTTGATCAATGATGTCATGATATTCCTCCATTGGTGAATCAACGCCGGCGGCGGCGGTTCGGCTCCTTGACCCCGCCAGTCAGCACGGCGAGCATCGCGGTCCAGGCCGCGACATTCTGCCTGAGCTGGACCGGGTCGACCTTGTCGAGCGTATCGTCGGGGCTGTGGTGATAGTCGAAATAGCGGATGCCGTCCTGGTTGAGCGTGACGCCGGGCATCCCGTCGGCGAGCAACACGGAAATGTCTGATCCGCTGGCTTCCTCGAACGAGCCGGTGCCAATCCCGAGCGGGGCCAGCGCGGCGGCGAGCGCCCGTGCTTCAGCGCGGCGCGCCTCGCCGAGCCGGCTATCGATCTTCCAGATGCGGTCCGCCCCGAAATCGCTTTCGGCGATGGCGTGGTGCGGTTCCTTGCCGTGCCTGGCGCGATAGTCGAGTCCGCCGAACAGGCCGACTTCCTCCGCCCCGAACCAGACGATGCGGATCGGGCGAAGCGGGCGGCCGGCGTCCATGATCCGCTTGGCGGCGGCGGCGACGATGCCGCAGCCCGACGCATCGTCGATCGCGCCGGTGCCCTGGTCCCAGCTGTCGAGGTGGCAGGCGACCATCACCGGGGCGAGGCTGGGGTCGCGGCCGGGGACGTCGGCGATGACATTGCCCGACTGGCGCTGGCCGATATTCTGGCTGACCAGCACGAGCCGCATCGTCACCGGCAGGCCGCGGTTGACGATGCGCTTCATCTGCTCGGCGTCGGGGACCGACAGCGCGCCTGCCGGGATCGGCCTGGCGCCGTCGGAAAAACTCATCACGCCGGTGTGCGGGTTGCGGTGATGGTCGGTGCCGATCGAGCGGATGACCAGCGCCAGCGCGCCCTTCTGGCTGGCGATCGTCGGCCCCTGGCGGCGCGGCGCGCCAAACTGGCCATAGGAGGACCCGTCCTGGGTCGGCATCATATTGTGATCGATGAACACGATCTTGCCGCGCACCGCCGCGTCGGGCGCGGCGCGCAGCGCGTCGATGCTGTCGAAGGCGACGACCTGACCGGACACTCCGCCGGGGCCGGTCGACGCGCTGTTGCCGAGCGCGGTGACGACCATCGGCTGCGGGAAGGGCGCGAGGATCGCGGCGCTTTCATAGCCGCGAGTCCACACCGGCATGTCGAAGGTCTCGACGCGGACGTTGGAGAAGCCGAGCGCGCGAAGCTTTTTCACCGCCCAGTCGCGGGCGCGCGCCTCGGCCTCGGTCCCGGCAAGCCGCGGCCCGACCTCGGTGGTCAGCCCTTCGGTGATGTCCCACGCATAATCGTCTTGAAGCGCGGCATCGCGCAACGCCGCGACCTGGGGATCGACCGGCACGGGGGTAGGGGCAGGTGCAGGCCGGGCGGCAAGGCTAGCGGCCGAAGCAAGCAGGGCGGCGAAGGTCAGGGCTTTGATCATGGCCTTGGCTAACCGGCGTCGGGCCCGCTGTCACCGCTGTTGATGGAATTTCATTACAACAGCCGCAATTGATCGCCTTGAGGAGGCTCGAACAAATCGCGTCGCATCGGGAATTTCGACTGGCCGAGGCCATAGCGCTTGGCCGCAATCTCAAAGCGGGTGCGAAGCAGGTCGGCCCACACCCCTTGGCCGCGCATCCGGGTGAAGAAATTGGGATCATTGTCGCGGCCGCCGCGCAAGCTCTGGATCGTCGCCATGACCTTGGCGGCGCGGTCCGGATAATGTTCGTCGAGCCAGGCGCGGAACAGCGGCGCAACTTCGTGCGGCAGCCGCACCGGCAGGAAGAAGCCGCCGCGCGCGCCAGCGGCCGCCGCGGCCTCGACGATCGCTTCCAATTCATGGTCGGTGATCTGCGGGATGACCGGCGCGATCGCGACGTGCGCGGGCACCCCGGCGTCGGCGAGCGTCTTGATCGCCGCCAGCCGCTTGCGAGCGGCGGGCGCGCGCGGCTCGAGCGTGCGGTGAATTTTCGGATCGAGCGACGTCACCGAGATCGCCACCGCGGTGATCCCGAGTTTTGCGGCGGGCA
>JALYQH010000299.1 GCA_030855945.1 Pseudomonadota bacterium
CCGCCGCGGCCCTTGGCGATGTCGTGGAGCAGCACCGCGACGTAGAGCGTGCGGCGCGAGGCGATCTGGCGGAACAGAGCGGTCGACAGCGGATGGTCGTCGGCAAGCTCCCCGCGCTCGATCGCCGCGAGCAGGCCGATCGCGCGGATCGTATGCTCGTCGACCGTATAATGGTGATACATGTCGAACTGCATCTGGGCGACGATGCGGCCGAAGTCGGGGACGAAGCGGCCGAACACCCCCGCCTCATTCATCCAGCGAAGCACCAGGTCCGGCTGATCGCGATTGGTCAGCACCTCCATGAAGAATGCGTTGGCGCGGGGATCGTCGCGAACTCCATCGACTAGCCGCGCGTCGCGGGCGGCGGCGCGCATTGCGGCCGGGTGAATTTCCAGGCCATCGCGCGAAGCGAGCGCGAACAGTTCGAGCAGCCGCACCGGGTCATCGTCGAACCAGCGGTCATCGGGGATCGACAGCCGCCCGCGATCGAGCGTGAAGCCGGTCAGGTGCTTCGGACGCCGGCGGATCGCCGGAAGCGCGAAACGGCGGCCCTTCTCGCCCATCTGCTCGTCCAATTGGGCGAGGAACAGGCCGGTCAGGTCGCCGACCGTCTTGGCGTTGAGGAAATAGAATTGCATGAACCGCTCGACCGCCGATTTGCCCGGCCGGTCGGCGTAGCGCATCGCGCTCGCGATCTGGCGCTGGAGGTCGAAGCCGAGCCGCTCCTCGGCGCGCCCGCTGGCGAGATGGAGGTGGCAGCGCACGGCCCAGAAGAAGCGCTCGGCGCGCTCGAAACGGCGATATTCGGCGGCGCTGAACAGGCCTTTTGCGACGAGGTCGGCGGGGCGTTCGACCCCGAACGCATATTGGCCGATCCAGTAGAGCGTGTGGAGATCGCGCAGCCCCCCCTTGCCGTCCTTGACGTTGGGCTCGACGACGTAGCGGCTGTCGCCCATCCGGCGGTGGCGCTCGTCGCGCTCGGCGAGCTTGGCGGTGACGAAGTCGCGGGCGCTGCCGGACACGATTTCGGCGCGGAAGCGGGTAATGGCGTCCGCGGCAAGCGCTTCGTCGCCCCACAGCCAGCGCGCCTCGAGCAAGGCGGTGCGCGCGGTCATGTCATCGCGGGCGACGGCGATCGCTTCCTCGACGGTGCGCACGGATTGGCCGACCTTGAGCTTGAGGTCCCACAGCAGATAGAGCAGGCCCTCGGCGACCTGCTCGCACCACGGTACGCCGCGCTTGCCGACCAGCAGCATCAGATCGACGTCGCTGTGCGGCGCCATCTCGCCGCGGCCGGTGCCGCCGAGCCCGACCAGTGAGATGCGCTCGCCTTTGCTCGGGTTGGGATTGGGATAGAGCCGCAAGCTGACGAGGTCGAAGGCGAGTCGGATGAGCTGGTCGTGGAGGAAAGCGGTGGCGGCGGCGGCGCTGCGTCCGCGCCCGGGATTTTCATTCAGGCGGCCGGCAATCTCCGTGCGGCCCTGGGCCAGTCCTTCCCGGAGCTGGTCGGTCGCCCTGGCGAGGAGGTCACGCTCGGGCAGCGCAGTCAGCCGGTCGGCGAGCGCCCGCCGGTCGATGATCGCGCGCCGATCGGATATCAGGTCGAACCGGGGGGCGGGCATCAGCCCTCGGCGGACAGGCGCTTGAGCGCGTAGAGCGCGTCGAGTGCCTCGCGCGGGGTGAGGGCGTCGGGATCGAGCGCGGCGACGGCTTCGGCGAGCGGGTCGGGGGACGGTTCGGCAGCAGCGGCGGCGCGGGCGAACAGGGGGAGGTCGTCGAGGCCCGCTGCAATTCCCCCCGTCGCATCGCGGCCAGCCTCGAGGCGGGCGAGGACGGCTTTCGCGCGGGCGAGGACCAGCGGCGGGACCCCGGCGAGCTTGGCGACGGCGATGCCGTAGCTGCGGTCGGCGGGGCCGTCGGCAACTTCGTGGAGCAGGACGAGGTCGCCCTTCCATTCGCGCGCTCGGACATGGTGGAGCGACAGCGCGTCGAGCCGGTCGGCAAGGCGGGTCAGCTCATGATAATGGGTGGCGAACAGAGTTCGGCATTTGACGCTGTCGTGCATCGCCTCGACCACCGCCCAGGCGATGGCCAGCCCGTCGTAGGTCGAGGTGCCGCGGCCGATCTCGTCGAGAATGACAAGGCTTTGCGGGGTTGCCAAAGCGAGGATCGCCGCGGTCTCGACCATTTCGACCATGAAGGTGGAGCGGCCGCGCGCGAGATTGTCGGCGGCGCCGACGCGGCTGAACAAGCGGTCGACGATGCCGATCTTGGCGCGGGCGGCCGGGACATAGCTGCCGGCCTGGGCGAGCAAGGCAGCGAGTGCGGTCTGGCGGAGGAAGGTCGACTTGCCGCCCATGTTGGGGCCCGTGATCAGCCACAATCGGTCGCTTTGCCCAAGCGAGACGTCGTTGGCGATGAACCGGTCGCCGGCCTGGCGAAGCGCCTCCTCGACGACCGGATGGCGGGCATCGAACAGATCGAGGCAGGGCTCGTCGACCAGTGACGGCAGGCACCACACGCCCTCGGCGGCGCGCGCGGCGTGGGATGCGGCGACGTCGATCCGGGCGATGGCGTCGGCGGTGGCGGCGATGCGCGGTGCGGCACCGATCGAGGCCGCGGTCAGTTCCTCGGCATGGGCGGCCTCGGCGGCGAGCGCATGGCCGCCGGCCTCGACCACGCGGCTCGCCTCGGCGTGGAGGTCGGGCGAGTTGAAGCGAACCACGCCGGCGAGCGTCTGGCGGTGGGTGAAGCCCGAGTCCGGCGCCATCAGCCGGTCGGCGTGGCGCGCGACGACCTCGATATGATAGCCGAGGACGGCGTTGTGGCGGATCTTGAGCGCGGTGACGCCGGTTGCCTCGCGGTAGCGCGCTTCCAATGCGGCGATGGCGCGGCGGCCGTCGCTGCCGGCGCCGCGAAGCGCATCGAGCGCGGCGTCATAGCCTTCGGCGATATAGCCGCCCTTGGACGCCTCGAGCGGAGGCGCGGCGACCAGCGCGGCGGCGAGCCTGTCGATCAGCGCGGCATGACCGCCGAGATCGGGAAGGAGGGCGGCAAGCAGGTCGGGCCGCTGGGCTTCGGCCTCGAGTTCTGCCTTGAGCGCGGCGGCCGCGGACAGCCCGTCGCGAAGCAGAGCGAGGTCGCGTGGGGACCCGCGCCCGGCGACCAGCCGGCCGAGTGCCCGCCCGAGGTCGGGCATTGCCTTCAGCGCGTCGCGCACTCGGTCGCGGCGAAGCGGCTCGTCGTGAAGCCATTGCACCAGCGCGAGGCGCGCCTCGATCGCGCGGCGGTCGGTCAGCGGCGCGGACAGGTCGGCACCGAGCAGCCGCCGGCCCGGCGCGGTGACGCAGCGGTCGATGCAGCCGAGCAGGCTGCCGGTGACGCTGCCCGATTGGGTGCGGCAAATCTCCAGGCTGTCGCGGGTCGCCGGGTCGATCGCCATCAGCGCGTCGCGGGCGATGCGGCGCGGGGCGCCAAGGAAGGCGGCGGCCTGTTTCTGGGTGGCGTCGAGATAGGCCAACAGTCCGCCCGCCGCGTCGAGCTCAGCGCGCGTCGGCGAGCCGAAGCCGTCGAGGGTGGTCACTCCGAACCGGGCCTTGAGGGCGCGCTCGCCGGCGATACTGTCGAACCCGCCTTGGCCCGGCGTGGTAGCTATCCCCGGCACCTTGTCGAACGAGATGATCTCGGCCGGAGCAAGCCGGGCAAGCTCCGACTTCAATTCGCCGGGGGCGCAGGCGATCAGCTCGAACCGCCCGGTCGAAATGTCGGCGGCGGCGATCGCCCATTCGTCCCCGGCGCGGCCGATCGCGGCAAGCCAGTTGGCCGCGCCGCTGTCGAGCAAGGTCTCCTCTGTCAGCGTGCCAGGCGTGACGAGGCGGACGATGGCGCGGTCGACCAGCGCCTTTGCGCCGCGAGCCTTGCGCGCTTCGGCCGGGCTTTCGATTTGCTCGGCGATAGCGACGCGGTGGCCAGCGCGGATCAGCCGGGCGAGGTAGCTTTCGGCGGCATGGACCGGAACGCCGCACATCGGGATCGGCTCGCCGCCATCGGCGCCGCGCTTGGTCAGCGCGATGTCGAGCGTCGCCGCCGCGGCCCTTGCATCGTCGAAAAACAATTCGAAAAAGTCGCCCATCCGGTAGAATAGCAAAGCGTCCGGCGCCTCGGCCTTGAGTCGATGATATTGCGCCATCATCGGCGTGGGTGTGGGAGCTTCATCGCGGGCCATCGTTACGGTGACTAACCGCAAAGCGCGCGCCATGCGAGGGTGACTCTGCGCCCCAAAACTGGCTAAGGCACCGGCACAGGAGAGGATATGAGCGAGAGCAATATCAAGTTCACCGAAGCCGAGGCGCTCGATTTCCACTCGCGCGGCCGGCCGGGGAAGATCGAGATCATCGCGTCGAAGCCGATGGCCACGCAGCGCGACCTCAGCCTCGCTTATTCCCCGGGGGTAGCGGTGCCAGTGCTGGCCATCGCCAAGGATCCCGGCTGCGCATACGACTTCACCGCCAAGGGCAATCTCGTCGCGGTCATCTCCAACGGCACCGCGATCCTCGGGCTCGGCAATTTGGGCGCGCTGGCGTCGAAGCCGGTGATGGAGGGCAAGGCGGTGCTGTTCAAGCGCTTCGCCGACGTCGATTCGATCGACATCGAGGTCGATACGACCGACGCGCAGCGGTTCATCGAATGCGTCGAATTG
>JALYQH010000328.1 GCA_030855945.1 Pseudomonadota bacterium
CCTTCGCACATGCCCTTTTCGTGCAATGGATGCCGTGGACGCCCGCCGGCATCCCCGTTGCCTCGATCATCAGAGTCACCCCGCCGGCGCCCTCGGTCATGCTGACACTGCCCATCTGCGCGCCGTCGCCGCCGGCAAAGGTCGCGCTTTGCGCCGCCGCCATGCCGTTCGCCGTCGCATTGCCCATCGTCATCATGTCGTTGGTCATCGGCTCGATGATCATATTGTCCTCGGGCGGCGCCTCGGCCTCGCGGGAGCAGGCGCCGAGCGCCAGGCTGCAGCCGGCGAGGGTCGTGGCGGCGAGAAGGGAAAGACGGGTCATGGCGCGCTCCTGTTGGTGAGCGGGGGTAACGCGCCGCGGCGGGCGAGGCTCCGAAAAAGGTCGGGCTAGCGCGCGAAGCTGATCTCGACGCGGCGGTTCTGCGCTTCGCGCACGCCGTCGGCGGTCGCCACGATCAGCTGCCGCTCGCCATATGCGTCGACGCTGATCCGGTCGCGCGGGATGCCGCGTTCCACCAGCGCTGCGCGGACCGTCTCGGCGCGCTGCCGCGACGAGCGGCGGTTGACCGCCTCGCCGCCCGAACGGTCGCTATGTCCGGCCAGCCGCAGCGCGCGCGGGTCGTCGCGGTAGGCGGCTGCGACCGCGTCGAGGACCGCGGCGGCGTCGCGGGTGGGATCGGGCTTGGCCCAGTCGAAAAAGATCAGGAAGGGCGCGGGGGCCTGCGCCGAGCCGGTGGCGGCGAGCAGCAATGTCGCAATCCCGATCGCCATTCTGCGCATGCCGTTCGCCCCTCACTCGCCAGATACTACGCTAGGGGCGCGTGACGGCCGACGCAACGCCGCGCCACGGGCAAAAAGAAAACCCCGGAAGAGCGTGACGCTCTCCCGGGGCTCTTTTCAGTCAGGCCTTAGCCTCGCTTAGCCACGCTCGGGCTCGACCGGCGGCGGCGGCGGCGGCACGTAGGCCGGCGGGCAGACGTCAGTCGCCAAGATCACCGAACCGTCCGGGCAGGTCTGCGTCGCCGGCGGCAACGGAGCCGGCGGAGGCGGCGGCGGCGGCGGCGGAGGCGGAGGCAACGGCGCGCCGAAGTTGTAGATCAGGCTCGCCAGCAGCGAGTGCGACCGGAAGCGGCTCGAGATATTGCCCTCGCTGTCGCCAAATTCGATGTTGCCGACGTTGAAGTAACGATACTTCAGGCCAACGTCGAGGTTGTAGCTGATCGCCCTGCGAACGCCCGCGATCAGCTGCCATGCAAAGCCGCTGTCGCTGTCGCTGCTCGAATCAAGATCGAAGTCCTGGTCGAAATCCTCCGTGCCGAGGTCGTCCAGCTTGAACCGAACACTGGCAAGACCGATACCGCCGCCGACGTAGCCGGCCCAGCCGTCATCGTCGCCGAAATCGAGCAAGGCATTGGCCATGCCCGACCACACGCGAACGTTTCCATCCACGTCCACCGCGCCGCCACCGATGACGATTTCGTCGTCGAGGAAAATTTCGTTGATTGAAGCGCGCTTGTAGCCAAGTTCGCCTTCAATCCTGAAACTGCCAAAGTCGTAACCGGCAATCAGGTCGACATCGACCCCGACTCCATGATCAACGTTGAGGGCCTCGTCGATGTCGTAGGACACGCCGTCATAATCATAGTCGAGATCAAAAATCGTATCTTCGACGATCATGCCGCCGCCTTCGATGCCGACGTAGAACGACTGGTCGCGAGCGACAGCCGGAGCCGCCAGCGCGGTCGAAGCGAGCGCCATCGCAATGGCTAGCTTGCGCATAAATATCCCCTTTCACATGCATTCTGAATTAGAACTGCGGGAATACATTATGAGGGCAAGAGTTGCCGCGCAAGATTGCGAATGGCGGCTTGTTGTTGCGCAAAAGACGCATGTGTCACGGCTGGGCACGGGCAAGCCGTTATATTCATGAGGGAATCTGGGTTTAGATCAATCCATGGCCGCGCATGGCCTCAAGAATCTGACCAACACAGGCGCGCGCTTCCGTATCGATCGTGCCTCCCCCCGCCGGACCGGCGATGGCGGGGGCCGCGGCGCCGACGACGCGCGCGCCGCCGATGACCAGCTCCTCGGCCCGCACCGATCCGCTGTGCCACTCATCGTCCCAGTAATGCAGTTCGACTCCGCTCGATCGGACTGTGAGGCGAAGTCCCTCGATCGGCGCGACGAACCGCCATCCGCCCTCCGTCCAGCCGGCCAGCCGCCCCTCCATGCCGGCGAACAGGCCCGACGCGCCGCTCGCCGCGACCAGGTACAGGCCTCCTGCCACCGGGCTCGCAGGCAGCGCGGCGATCGGCGCCGCTTCGAGCGAGCCTCCCAGCAACAGGTCGATCAGCGCCAACGC
>JALYQH010000343.1 GCA_030855945.1 Pseudomonadota bacterium
AGCGCGACATGCGCGGCATTGGGCTCGACTTCGCCCAATCGCGCCCGCCGTGCATCGTAAAACTCCTGCACCAGCGCGGGATTGCGCGCAAAAGCCTCAGGCGTCGCGACATCCTCGATTCGGTGCCCCTCCCATAGCCCGTCGGCGGCGCGGAACGTCTGCAGCCCGCTTTCCGCGCTGATCCCGGCCCCGGTGAGGATGACGATATTGCGGATGTAGCGCATCAGTTTTTCAACGAAATCCACGTTGCCTGGGCGGCCGCGACCAGCTCGCCCCGCTCGTCGTGCAGCGCGGTCCCGACTCGATGTTTGCGCGCGTCGCGCCCGATCGGCCAGCCGGTGACGATCAACCGCTCGCGAGCCTCCGGGCGGCGGTGGATGACCGCGCCGATCCGACCGAGCAGCGCCATCCCGGCCGCCTCGCGCACCGCGAAATAACCGGGGCAATCGAGCGCCGACCACAGATATTCCGCCGCCACCTTGCCGTCGCCGTCGGCAAGCGCATCGCCGGGAATCCAGGTCGACGCAACGGTCCCGCCCGGCTCGATCCGTCCGGCAAAAATACGCAGTCCGTCGCCGGCCGCGCGGTCGGGGCCGCACACGAAGCAGCCGGGAAACAGATGGTAGCCTAGGCCAGCGAAGCGCGCTTCGGCGTCCTCGGCCTCAGCGAAGCGAGGCGGCGCCGGCACGTCAACCTCCACCGCGCTGCGCACCGCCGCCGCGATCAGCGTCTCGCCGTGGAGCAAGCGAGCCTTGTCGCCGTCGGCCTCCAGGTCCAGCTCGACCTCGAGTGGGGGCGGCGAACGCAGCGTGACCTCGATGTTCGAACCGCCCAGCGCGCTCGCCAGCAGCCCGGCGACATAGCCGCCGTTGCCGCTGTCCGGCGGGCCGCGAAAGCGCTGGTCGATGCGAATGTTCATTGGCCTCCGTCAGGTGAAGGCTAGGCCGCCGAGCTCTGCTTCGCCAGCCCTCACGTTAGGCGCAATCGCATGCCGCGTCGCGGAACCATCATCCCATTGAATCGCTTGTGATATTGACACCAATGTCAGCGAAAGACAGCGTCACGACCATGACCAGTGCCGCTTACCATCATCCGATCGGAATCCTTCCCGGCGACATCGACCATATGGGTCATGTAAACAACAGCGTTTACCTTAAATGGGTCCAGGAAGCGGTGATCCGCTATTGGGAGAGCCTCGCCCCGCCCGAGGCCGTCGCCAAGCACCTGTGGGTCGCATTGAGCCACGAGATCAAATATCGCCGTCCCGCGTTCCTCGACGATACTGTAGTCGCGGACGTCATCGCCGACAAGGTTGATGGCGCCAGGGCTTTCTTCACCACCGTCATCAAGCGCGGCGAGGAAGTCGTCGCCGAAGTGACGTCGAGCTGGTGCTGTCTCGATTCTGTGACCCGTCGCCCAGCCCGTCTCGCCCAGGACATCGCCGCGCGGTTCGTAACATCGAGCTGACAGGGTCGTTTCAATTCCCCGATTGTGATAGGAGCCGGTGATGCACCAAATCCACATTCGGCTTCACAGGCACGGTCCGCCGACCTTCCACTTGACCCAATGGACCCGTTGGCTGAATCGCCGACCGCCGATCAGCAAGAGCAAGGAGGACGGCGGGGTACCGGTCGAGCCGGACTCGCCGAAAAACCTATCGGGCGGCGCGGCCGCGGCCTTGGAATTCGACGATTAGCGCGCCTATAGTCCGCATCGGCATCGGCGGCTGGACCTTCCCGCCGTGGCGGAAAATATTCTATCCCGCGGACCTGCCGCAGCGGCTGGAACTCGAATATGCCGCCAAGACCTTCGGCGCTCTCGAGATCAACGCCACTTTCTACGGCCGCCAGAGCCCGAAAAGCTGGGCGACTTGGGCAACGATCGTGCCCGATGACTTCCAGTTCACGGTCAAGGGATCGCGGTTCGTCGTCACTCGGCCGCGCCTCGCCGATGCCGGCGAAGGTGTCGGCACTTTCCTCGCGCAGGGGCTGACCGCGCTCGGCCCCAAGCTCGGCCCGATCCTGTGGATGCTCGCCCCGCGGCGACGGTTCGACCATGACGACATCGCCGCCTTTCTGGCGCTCCTGCCGCGCGAGCAAGACGGATTGCCGCTCCGCCACGCCATCGAGGCGCGCCACGAAAGCTTTCTAGACGAGCGCTTCGTCGACCTGGCGCGCGAACATGATGTCGCAATCGTGTTCGACGACGATGACGAATTTCCCTGCATCGACGCCGACACCGCCAGCTTCCGCTACGCCCGGCTGCAGCGGATGAATGCGGAGGTTGCGACCGGCTATGAGGCTGCGACACTCGACGGATTTGCCGAGCGCGCGCGAAGCTGGTCGGCCGCTGGGCGCGAGAGCTACATTTTCATGATCAACGGCGCCAAGGTTCGCGCGCCCGCCGCCGCGCAGGCGCTCCAACAGCGGCTGGGCATTGCGCCCGCTTAGGCGCTGCGCCATCACGCGAGCCATGCGCACCGACGAACAGCCTCTCCGCATCACGCTGACCGCAACTGGCGGCCGCATGGGCAGCGCCATCGCCGATGCGATCGGGGCGAGCGAAGGGTTCGAACTGAACCCTGACCATGGTGACGTGCTGGTCGATTTCTCCGCGCCGGCCGCGCTCGCCGCAAACCTTGATCGCGCGGTCTCGGCGGGAATTCCGATCCTCGTCGGCACCACAGGCCTGGACGATTTCGCCGAGCGGCGGATCGTTGAGGCGGCGCGCCATGTCGCGGTGCTTCGCGCGGCGAACACCTCGCTTGGCGTGGCCGTGCTCGCAGACCTGATCGAGCGCGCCGCAGGCGCGCTTAGCGACGGATGGGACATCGAAATCGTCGAAGCCCATCACAGCAAAAAGACCGACGCGCCGTCGGGCACCGCGCTCCACCTGGGCGAGGCGGCGCGCAACGGCCGTGGTGGGAATGCCAGCGAGGAGCGCGGCCGCAGCGGCACCGGCCTCACCCGCAAGCCCGGATCGATTGGCTATTCGGCGATCCGCGGCGGCACCGTGGCCGGCGACCATGAGGTGATGTTCCTTGGGCAGGGCGAGCGACTGATCCTTTCCCACCGCGCCGAAAGCCGCGCAATCTTCGCGCACGGCGCCCTCGCCGCCGCTCGCTTCCTCAAGGACAAGCCGGCCGGTCTTTACACCATGCGCGACGTCATCGACGCCGCATGAACAGGGTCCAGGCGTTCGAATTTTACCGGCGCCTCGCCGAAGCCAACCCCGCGCCCGAGACCGAGCTTCAATATGTGAACCCCTATACGCTGCTGGTCGCGGTGGCGCTTTCGGCGCAGTCGACCGATGTCGGAGTCAACAAGGCAACGCGCGCGCTGTTCGCCAAGGTGTCGACCCCGCAGGCGATGCTCGACCTCGGCGAGGAGACATTGCGCGATCACATCAAGACCATCGGCCTGTTCAACACCAAGGCCAGGAACGTCATCGCCGCCGCGCGCGTCCTGGTTGATCAATACGGCGGTGAAGTCCCCCGCGACCGCGCCGCGCTCGAAACGCTTCCCGGGGTCGGCCGCAAGACCGCCAATGTCGTCCTCAACGTGGCGTTCGGAGAGCCGACGATCGCGGTCGACACGCACATCTTTCGCGTTGCCAACCGCACCGGCCTCGCGCGCGGCAAGACCCCGATCGAAGTCGAGCTCAAGCTGGAGAAAGCGACACCGCAGCCGTTCCTGACTCACGCGCACCACTGGCTGATTCTGCACGGCCGCTATGTGTGCAAGGCGCGCACCCCCGAATGCTGGCGCTGCCCGGTGATCGACTTGTGCGCCTATCGGCCCAAGACGCCGCCGCCGAAGGTCAGGACCAACGCCGCTCCAACCGCTGGCTGAGCCCGGTAAGAAGCTCATATTGCGACAGGCCCGATGCGTCGGCTGCGCCGGGCAAATCATAATCCATCGTCACCCAGTCGCCTTCGGCAAGGTCCGGCGCCGAACTGACGTCGAGCGCAATTAGGTCCATCGACACCCGTCCGATCAGCGGCAGCGGCCTGCCCGCCGCGGTGGCGCTGCCCGAGCCGGCGAAGCAGCGCAGGTAACCATCGGCATATCCGATGTTGACGATCGCCGCCCCGGTATCGGCGGAGGCGACGAAGGTCGCGCCGTAGCCGCAGCTTTCCCCGGCGCGGATCGTGCGCCGCTGGACGATCTCCGCCTCCGGGAAGGCGACCTGCGCGATATGGCCGATTGCCTCTTCACGCGGCAGGCCGCCGTAGAGCGCAAGTCCTGGGCGAACCAAATCGAACGCATAGTCGCGGCCAAGGCAGATACCGGCGCTGTTGGCGAGGCTGTATCGCTTCGCACTCACCGTTGCCCGCACGGCGGCGAAGCGGTCGCGCTGGACCGCGTTGATCGCGCTATCTTCGTCGGCGCAGGCGAGATGGCTCATCAACGTTTCGATGACGAGGCCGTCGAGCAGGTGAATGTCTTCGGCGCGCAGGCCGAGCCGATTCATGCCGGTGTCGATCATCACGTCGCACGCGCGGCCGGGCGCCGCCTCTTTCCACCGCGCGACCTGCCGAGGAGTGTTGAGCACTGGCCGCGCCTTGCTCGCCAGCGCGCCTTCGAGGTCGGCTGGGCCAACCCCATGAAGCACGCTCAACGCAGAGCTCTCGGGTAGCGGGCCAAGCGCCTCGGCTTCAGCCCAGCTCGAGACGAAAAAATCGCGGCATCCGGCGTCGCCGAGCCGCTTCGCCACTTCGCGCGCGCCAAGGCCATAGCCGTCAGCCTTGACCGCCGCGCCCGCCGCCGTGCCGGCCATTCGCTGCAGCCAGCGCCAATTGGCGACGAGAGCATCGGAATCGAGGCGGAGGCGGAGGGCGTGGTGAGTCACGCCGCCGCCCTAGCCAGCCGCTTACCTTGCGTCGAGAGCCGCCTTTGCCCGGTCCCAGTCTCTTCCGTCGAACAGCTCGATCTTCAGTTCGACAGACTCGTCGAGGCAATGCGCATTGACGCTCCACGCGCCGGGGTGGCTGCGCGGCTGGTAGAAGCTCTTCACCCCGCATAGCGAACAGAACAGATGCTCGGCCGTGCCAGTCCCGAAGCGGTAGCTGGTCAGCGCCTCGGCTCCGCCGACCAGCGTGAAATCCCCATGCGCGACGATCACATGGCGAAAGCCGGTCATCGCGCATATCGAGCAATTGCAGTCGAGCGCTGGCACCGGCGGTTCACCCACGCTCGCCGTGAAACGTACCGCGCCGCAGTGACAACCGCCGCTCACCTTGATCATCACCCCGCCTCCGCTGAATGCCTGGGCGTCATTAGCGCGGAAGGCGCCTCAGGCGAAAGGGCGGCCCGGTCACCGCAATTCGACGAGGTCTGGGCCAGGGCAAAGGCTCAGTTTTACAGAAATTAGCCCTCCCTTTAGGCCGTTTCGAGGAGAGAACCGATGGTCATCAGAAGTTGGGCGGCCGTTCTGGCGGTCACAATGACCTGGCCAGCGTTTGCCATTCTCGACTCCCGCGATCAGCGGGCGAAAAGCTGGTCGGGATCGCCGAACGCTTTGAATTCCAGCGCATTGCCCGCCGGGTCGAGGAAGAACATCGTCGATTGCTCCCCGGTCAGCCCGGCGAAGCGGGTGTGCGGTTCGATTAGGAATTGCACGCCTGCATTCCTCACCCGATCGGCAAGCGCATTCCACTCGGCAGGCGCAAGCACCACTCCGAAATGCGGGACGGGCACATGGTGGCCGTCGACCGGGTTGTCGCCGCCGCGCGGGGCGGCGCCGCTCGCCGCGTCGATCCGGTGCGCGTCGATCCGGTGCGCGACGATCTGATGCCCGAAAAAATTGAAATCGATCCACTGGTCGCTGCTTCGACCCTCGGCGCAGCCCAGCACTTCCCCGTAGAAATGGCGTGCCGCATCCAGATCGTCGACCGGAAAGGCCAGATGGAAGGGGGTTGTCGGCGTCGCCGCGCCGTGGTCCGCCGCGGAGGCGTTCAAGATCGCGGCTCCGGATAACGACGCCCGACCGCCAGCCGCAATTCGCCATGCTCTTCGAAATGCGGCGTTCCGCGAGCGACAAAGGCCCTCGCCCCGGGGCCGCAGCGATGGACCAGGCCCGACCCCGCGTCGGCGAGCCGAAACTCGCCTTTCAGCACGTGGATGCAGATGTCGTGGTCATGCTCGTGCGGCTCGGTCCGCCCCGGCTCATAATCCTTCGCCGCCGCGCTAAAGCCGTCGCGGGCCAGTTCGGTCAGCGCCGCCTCTTCGTCGGCGCCATGCCCATGATCGACGACGATGGTCATCATTCACTCCACTCCGATGTCGCTCGCTTGTAGAACCGCCGCGGCCGCGCGGAAACCCTTTGCGATTTCCGGGCCGCAGGTACAGCGCGCGCCTTTTCTAGTGCTGCCGAGGCCGCCGAATGTTGCTAAGCTGCCGCCATTGCAGGAGTCGCACGTGAAAAGACGCACATTCCTCGCCGCCGCCCCCCTTGCCGTCGCCGGGGCCGCTTTCGCCCGCGGCGCTTTGGCCCAGGGTAAGAGGTCCGCGCCTCCGCTGAGCGACGCGCTGCCCGCGACGCAATTCTATCATGATGTCGAAGCCGGCGACCGGCCGGTTGGCGCGAGCTTCGCGACCCGGTCCGAAGTGTTCGGGCG
This sequence comes from Pseudomonadota bacterium, assembly GCA_030855945.1. GTDB lineage: Bacteria > Pseudomonadota > Alphaproteobacteria > Sphingomonadales > Sphingomonadaceae > Sphingomicrobium. The sequence goes on from JALYQH010000343.1 coordinate 6,620, forward strand.
CAATGGTGCCGCGGCGACTTCGCACCCTTTGGGGACCCTTGCCGGAATCGAGATTTTGAAGAAGGGCGGCTCGGCCGTCGATGCGGCAATCGCGATCAACGCGGCCATGGGCTTCCTCGAGCCGACCGCCAACGGGATCGGCGGCGATCTCTACGCATTGCTGTGGGACCCGGCTTCGTCGCGGGTGGTCGGGATCGCCGGCTCGGGCCGCTCGCCGCGGGGTCTGGACCTAGCCACTGTTCGCTCGCGCGCCCGTGGCGGCATCCTTCCCAATTATGGTGCGGTGACAGTGACCGTTCCTGGCACCGTCGACGCCTGGTGGCGGCTCCACCAGCGCTATGGAAAGCTGCGCTGGTCCGAGTTGTTCGAGCCCGCC
>JALYQH010000010.1 GCA_030855945.1 Pseudomonadota bacterium
GGAAAATGGCGCGCCCGGAACGATTCGAACGTCCGACCCTCAGATTCGTAGTCTGATGCTCTATCCAGCTGAGCTACGGGCGCGTGCCGGGGGTGCCAATAGGGTGATGCGTCCGCTCACGCAACCCTGTTCGCCCGCGAACCGCCGACGCATTGCGAAGCTTGCCGCACGACCCTAGACACGGTCGCGATGCGCCGCCTTGCCCTGCTCCTCCCGATCGCGCTCGTCGCGGCGTGCAAGACTCCGGCGGGCGATTATCCCACGCTTGCGGCGCGCCCGACGGAGGCGATCGATCCGCGCCTTCCGATCGACGCTTCGCCTTCTCCCGGAACGCTCGACCTCTCCCTCGCCTCGCGGCTCGCCGAAGCCGTCTCGAAGGCGCGCGCCGGAATATCCGAATTCGAGCGGCTGAGCGGCGCGGCCGAAGCGCTCGCGGCCGGCGCCGGTCCCGCCAGGAGCGAAAGCTGGGTCGCGGCGCAGCAGGCGCTGTCGCTGCTGGTGGCCCAGCATGGCATTACCACCCGTGCAGCCGCCGACATCGACGCGATCGCCGGCGACCGCATCAAGGCTGCGCGCTGGCTGGCGCCCGCCAATCGCGCCGCGATCGAGGCCGCGGCGGCCGAGGTCGATTCGATCAACAGTGCGCAGACCGCAAGGCTGCAGCGGATCGCCGCGCGGCTCGTTAATTAGACGCGAAGACCGCTCCAGCCCGCATCGACTATGCGAAAACGCAAACTATCTCAGCGCGGCCGCTCTTGCAGCGGGCCAATCGGCGGCGTCGATCCGCCACTGCTTGGTTGGCCCCATGCCTGGAAAGCGCGGATCGAAATCGACTCGCTCCGGTAGCGCATGCCGAGCCGCTCCATCAGGCCCCAACTGCCGCGATTGGCCTCAAACGTCACCGCGACGAGGAACGGCGCGGCGAATTTTCCGAAAGCAAGGCTCGTAGGTCCGCTTCCGGCGGGCACATTCCGAAATGCAGGGCGGCACAAGGGCCAGATGTGGGCGAGTGATTCCTGGGATCGCACGCTCGGATCGTTCCGGCGCGCGAGTTCTTCCCGGGCGGCAACAGATCCAAGGTTAGGCGATCGCCGCCATGAGGCCCGTGCTGCTGCACGCGGCGCGTTCGGCGAAGTCCTGGGCGAGCTTGGCGTGCCAGTCGCGCGCCTGGGCGGTCATTGCCCGGCGGGCGGCGCTGCGTTCCTCGGCGGCACGACGCATGTAAAAACGGTGGTTCGATTCCATCGCCAGCTCCCCAAAGTCCACGATCCCGGCAGCGCCCAATCTGCGCGCAAAATGTGAATCGATGGTTAATATCCACAGCCGCTTGCCTGTCCCCCCGCGGGACAGACCGTTGCGCGGCAGTGACAGTGGGTCCCGAATCCATTTATCGCTGAAACCTAACGACTCATCGCGCGTTCGCGATTCCAGATGGAGGAACGATCATGTTGACGTCGATCGGTACGCAATTCGACCTCGCCAAGCGCGGCTATCACGCCGTCTATCGCGAGAATGAGACCAATCATTGCCCGGGCTGCGGGCGCACCCACTGGTATGTCGGGCGGACGCTTGCCGAATGCGGCTTCTGCGCGACCGCGCTGCCGCTGTCGGAAAGCTTTCGCCAGCCTGCCGGGGCGAGCATCATCAGCCGTTCGCGGCCGCACCAACCGTCGGCGTTCGCGGCCTGACCGCAAACGCCCGGCGAGGCGCGCGTCCGATGAGCGGGGTGGGCGCGCGCCAGGACTTTGATTCGGCGTAAAATAAGCGTATATTCGGCGGATGAGACGACTGCTTGTCTTGTCATTGCTTGCCCTCGCGGCGGCGTTCGCGGCTCCGGCCGCGGCCCTGGGGCAGGTCGATGGCTTTTCCCTGATCAACAAAAGCGGTGCGGCGCTGAGCGGTGTGCCACTGCGCCGAATCGGCAGCGACGAATGGTTGCCGCTGCCGGTCGCGCCGGGCGCGGGCGCGAATGTCCGCGCGCCGTTCGCCAGCCCGGATTGCGCGTTCGATCTGCGCGCCACCGTCGCCGGGGGCGATCAGGTGACGTGGCGCGGAATCAATCTCTGCGACGTGAAGAGCGTAACCCTGAACCGCGACCGAGCCGGCCGCTCGTGGGTCGAATACGACTGAATTGACGTTCGGTTCGTCGCCGCGCCGGAACGATCGCCGGTGCCGGGACCGGGGCTGGCTTGACGGCGTCGATGAGCTTGGCCCCAGCAATGAACGGCACGCCGAGGCAGGCTAGCGCAAGGATGATCCCCGACGCTCCCGGATAGCTTTGCATATAGCTGATGCCGCGCTCGATCGCGCCGACGGCGATTGCATAGGTCACGAGCAGCGCTTCGGCGCGGGTCTTGATGGTAAACAATCGGGCAATTTTAAAACGCATGCTCATGGTAAAGCAAACGCCGTGCCAGTGGCGGCGTTCCGCGCTTTTTGCATTAAGGTTTTGGGTTAAATGTCAATTAACCCGACTATCGGCCGGCGCCTGCAAGTCGGCGAGGCCGAGCGTGGCCAGCAAAGCGGCGCGAGCGGTAGCGATTTGGTTGAGCAAAGCCGGCGCGCGCAGGTCGCCCGCGTCGACCTCCTCGGGCCAATGCTCGCCGATTACCGCGCTAAGCCGGTCGAGCTTTGCCGCATCGACGAGGAAGCGGGGGTCGACCGCCGCCGGATCGCAGGCGACGCGCAGTCGCAGGCAGGCGGGGCCGCCGCCATTGGCCATCGACTGGCGCACGTCGACGAATTCGGCGCGGCGGATCGGCCCGTTGGAGGCGAGATGGCGCTCGATCCAGCGTGCCACCGACGGCGTGTCGCGGCACTCGATCGGCGCGACCAGGGACATCGCCCCGTCGGGCGGCGTGACGAGCTGGGCGTTGAACAGATAGGAGCTGATCGCGTCGACCAGCGGCACGTCGACGTCGGCGACCTCGACATATTCGAAGCCGGGCACCTTTTTCGACAGGAATTCGACCAGCCGCGCCTTGTCGGCGAATGCTTTCTCATGCGCGAACAATAGCGGCCCGTTGGCGACCGCCACCACATCGTTGTGGAACGCACCTGCCGCGATCGCCTCCTCGGATTGCGCCGCGAACAAGATGCGCTCGGGATCGAGCCGGTGGAGCCGCGCGACCGCCTTCGACGCCTCGACATGCTGGCGAGCAGGGAAGGGGCCGCCGGCGACTCCATAGACGAACACTTCCACGCCCGGCTGACCGTGCGCCGGGGCGAGCCGCATATGATTGGCCGCCCCTTCGTCGCCGAACGCGGTCGGGACTGGGCCGTGAACCGCGAACGCCGGGTCCGCGAACGCTATGCGGAGCTGGGCGAGCATGTCCGGCCACTCGTGACTGCGGTGCGGCATCGTACGCAGATTCGCGACGGTCAGGTGGCATCTGCCGTCGGCGCTGTCGGGCGCCGGGCTGACCGTGGCGGCATTGGCGGCCCACATTGCCGACGCGCTCATTGCATTGGCGGCAAGTGCGTGGTCGGCATCGCCGATGGTTGTGCCCAGCGCGGCGAGCCACTCCTGGGCCGGGCGCGGCGGCGGGACCAACAGACCCTGGACGAGGCCGAGCGCGAGATTGGCGCGCATCTTGTCGAGTCCCTGCAGCGCGGCGGCGCGAGGCCGCGACACGTGGCCGGCGTTGCGCGCCGAGGCGAGATTGCCGAGGCTGAGCCCGGCATAATTGTGGCTTGGTCCGATGATCCCGTCGAAGTTGATCTCGACGATCTTCCCCGAAGCGGCGGTCATCAGCGCGCAACCGCCAGGATTCGGTCGCCGGGCTCGACGCTCAGCATGTCCATCACCTTGGGCTCGACCAGCAGTTCGTCTCGCTCGGTGCGGATAACCTCGCCGTAGCAGACGGCGAAGTCACGGAGGATCCCGCTGGCCAGCATCATTGTCGCGGAGTCCTTAGACTCCGGCTTGGCGTCGTGCGGTCCGGCCACGCGCAGCCACTCCGCCTCGCGGATCGTTCGGACGGCGTCGGTCGCCGCGGTAACGGTGGGACCGCCGTCGAAAATATCGATGAAGGAGTCCGATACGAATCCCTCATTCTCGAGCATCTTGAGCGCGGCTCGCCCGGTCGGGTGCGGCTGGCCCATGACCGCTCGTGCGCTTTCGGGCAGCATGGCGACATAGATTGGAGTCTTGGGCATCAGATCGGCGATGAACTGGGTTCCGTGGACCGCATTGAAATCGTCCGCCTCGGGAAAGCTCATCCCAAAGAAGCGCCCCGCCAGCGCGTCCCAGAAGGGCGAATTCCCGGCTTGGTCCATTACCCCACGCAATTCCGCCAGCACACGCGAACCGAAGCGCGGGCGGTGCTGCTTGATGAACAGGTAACGCGATCGCGCAAGCAGCATTCCCAGGCCCCCGGCACGTTCGTGCGGGTGCAGAAACAGGCCGCCCACTTCCGACGAACCTTCTAAGTCGGTCGTCAGCGACAGCGTCTGATTGCGAAAGATGCGGCCGAGCTCTTGGCTTTTCTGGGCCAGCGTCGAGATGCGGTAGCTGTAGAAAGGCCGGTCGGAGCCGACCTGGCCGAACACTTGGCACGTGCCGCGGATCGCACCGGTTTCGACATTTTCGAGCACGAACACATATAAATCATCCGCCGGCGTCTCGCCGCTGCGGCTGAAGCTCGCTTCGGATCGCTCGAGCTTGGCCTCGAGCGTCGCACGGTCGGCCGGAAGGTTGGTGAAACCCCCGCCGGTCAGCTTGGCGAGGTCGTAAAGCGCCCGGGCATCATCGGCCCGCGCGGCGCGGATGCGGTGGCTCATGCGCCCTCCGCGGCAAGGCGGGCGATGGTCAGCGCCGACAAGGCGGCCCGCTCGGACAGGCTGCTTGTGATCAGATATTCCTCCATCGAATGAATGCTCCCGCCGCGCACGCCCATCGTGTCGATCACGGGCACGCCGCAAGCGGCGATATTATTGCCGTCGCAGACTCCGCCCGATGGCTGCCAGCCGAAATCTGGCCAAGGTCGGAGCCGGCCTGGCGGACCACCCCGAACAATGCTTCCAGCGCGGGCGTGAGCGGCTTCGGCGGGCGCGCGAAATGACCGTGGGTGTGGATCGTCACCTCATGCTCGGCGGCGACCAGCGCCGCCGACGTCTCGATCAGGCTCTGCGCGCGTGCCTGGTCGTCGAGCGTCGCCGGGCGCAGATTGACTCGCAGCACGGCGTGGTCGGGGACGACATTGTTCGGGCTTCCGCCGTCGATCCTTGCCGGATTGACCGACAGGCCGTCGCGGATCCCGGCCTTCAGTCGAAGCGCGAGATCGGCCGCTGCGACGACCGCGTTGCGCCCGTCTTCCGGATTGCGCCCGGCGTGCGCCGAGCGGCCGCCGATCGTGAAGCTGAAATTGCCGCTTCCCGGACGGGCGCCTGCGAGCGTTCCGTCGGGTAGCGCCGAAGGCTCGTAGGTCAGCGCCGCGCGCTTCCCCCTTCCGGCCTCGGCAATCAGCGTCGCCGATCCCAGCGAGCCGACCTCCTCGTCGGAATTGATGACCACCTCATAGCCGATGCGCGCTGCCAGCGGGCTTGCCTCGACCGACTTCAGCGCCGCGAGCATCACCGCGATCCCGCCCTTCATGTCGGCGACGCCGGGGCCGCCCAGCACACCATCCTCGAGCCAGCGGAGCGACTGGAACGGATGATCGGCGCCGAACACCGTGTCCATGTGGCCGGTGAACAGCAGTTGCAGGGGTGCATGAGGGCGGACCGTCAGATGGAGGTTCTGACCGTGCGCGAGTTCGACAGCTTTGCCGCTCCCGTCGATCGCATCGACCGGTGCGGAATCGAGCAAATGCATCTCTCCCGGTAAAGCGGAAAAGGCATTGGCTAGCGTAGCCGCCATTGACGCCAGGCCGCCGAGATTCCGCGACCCGCTATTGACCGCCGCCCAGGCCTCGACCTGCTCCAGCATCGGCGTGGCTGCGGCTTGCGCGACGCAGTTCCATTCGACTGAATTGAGCCCCTGCATCGCCGCGTCCTAGCGCGGCGCAAGGGGCAAAGGAAGGGTGCCGGGCGAACGCTGACCGCCCATCCGGCACCTGCACCATCAGCCCTTCTTGTTGGCGGTCAGGATCGTCTTCGAACCGTCGCGCGGGTCGGTGAAGGTCGCATTGATCGACCTGCCGTCAGCGCTTGGAACGAAGGTGTTGATACCCACTTCCTTGCCGTCCCGGGTGGCGGTTTCACGCAAGCCGTTGGCGCCTTCGCGAGTTACGGCGATCATCGTTCCGCCCGGGTCGTTCTGAATTGCGACCGCCGGCCCGCCGATCTCGGCCGTGTAGCTCTGGCCCTGGCTGTTCATCGTCACTCGATTGCCGTCGACCGCGAAGGTCATGTCAAGCGCGTCCTTCGAATATTCCTGGACCCGATCCGGTGCCCATTGCCCTGAAATGGCGTGCGCTCCAGCCGGCGCCGCGCCGACCCGCTTGGAGGTGTTGCTGCCCTCGATCCGATTGTTGGGCGTGGTCATGTCGACGAACTTGTTGGTCAGGACATTGCCATCCTCGGATACTTGCCAAATGCTCGACGAAGCGTCCTTGCCGCTCTTTTGGCGACGGAATTCGACCGTGCGATCGTCGACTGTCTTGACCGACATGCTATCGTAATAAGGGCGGTCGGCGACGGGGTGAAAGGCGCCATCGGCCGCGACCGTCAGCGGCGGGATGCAGCTGTCGCACTTATACGTGCCGCCCTGCAGCAGATATTGGTCCGGCTTGCCTTCGAACTTGAGACTGGCCGTGTCGACCGTCCATGTCCCGCTCAGCCCGTCGGCCGAAGCCGCGGCTGCATCGGCGCCGGCCGGCGCCGCCGGGTCGGCAGCGCGCTGCTCGCATGCGCTCAACGTCATCATCAACCCTGCCGCCATTGCGGCTCCAGCCCATCGCATCATGTCGATTGCCTTCCTTGCAAATTCGGGAAGGTGTCCCCTGTTGGCCGCCCCCCGAGTAAAGAGCGTAACAGGTCGCTGCCCGGTCACAAACAAGTAATTAACGCGATATTAACAACGTTCTGGCGTTAGCCATTGTTCGAACCCGTCCAAAATCGCGCGGTACATGTCGCGCTTGAACGGCACGATCAGCTCGGGAAGCAGCGCCGGCTCGACCCATTGCCAGTGGCTGAACTCGGCGTCTTTGGTAGCGATGTTGACGTCGGCATCCTCGCCTAGGAATCGGGCCAGATACCAGTCCTGCAGTTGCCCCTTCCATTTGCCCTTCCACAGCCGGGCCGCGATCGCGTCGGGGACGTCGTAGCGCAGCTGCTGGGGATGGCCGGCAAGCTTCTCGACGAGGTGCGGCGCAATCCCGGTTTCCTCCTCTAGCTCGCGCAGCGCGCAGTCCCAGCTCGCCTCGCCCGGATCGATCCCGCCCTGCGGCATCTGCCACGCCTCATCCTTATTATCGATCCGCCGCCCGACCCACACGAGCCCGTCGCCATTAAGCAGCATCACGCCGACCCCGCGGCGGTAGCGAAGGTCGTCGGTCATTGACGCTCCGTCGTTGCCATTGCGGACCCCGGAAATTCTGGTCATGCTCGGGTTATGGAACATGACGCGGTCCACGACAAAGCAAGTTTCGCGCAATATGTGGCGCAGCTCATCGTCGAGCTCGACGACCCCGTGCTTTCCCGGAAATGGCTCAATGCCGACCTTCGCAGCTTCTTCGAGGAAATGGAGGCCTGGGCGTCGGACTCGATCGAGCCCGCCAATCCGAATCCCTGGCGGCACGCCGCTGACGTGATCGGGGCGGCAAGGATCTACGAGTGAGCACGGCGGGACGCGACTCCCGGCTGATCCACGCGAAGATCGCAGAGCTCGGCGATTGGCGGGCGCTGAGCCGCCGCGCTGGCCCTAACATGAAGTAGGCCTGGGGACATCTTTACTGGCGAAGCGCATCTCACGGTCGTAAAGCGGCGCTGAAGCACAATCGCAGGACAGGCGTTCATGGCCTCGGCCACCCATCTTATCACCGACGAAGAAGCCCACGCCCACCCGCCATTGGAAGCGATGGTGGTGCGGTTCGCGGGGGACAGCGGCGACGGCATGCAGCTCACCGGCGGCCAGTTCACACTGTCGACCGCGCTCGCCGGCAACGACCTTGCAACCTTCCCAGATTTCCCGGCCGAAATCCGCGCGCCGCAGGGGACGACGTTCGGCGTGTCGGCGTTCCAGATCAACTTCGGATCGACCGCGATCGACACCGCCGGCGACCAGCCCGATGTGCTGATCGCGATGAACCCCGCGGCATTGAAGACCAACGCCGGCGACCTCCGCGACGGCGGGCTGATCATCGCCGACGAGGGCGAGTTCACGGCGCGCAACCTGACCAAGGCCGGCTATGCGCAAAGCCCGCTCGACGACGGCAGCCTCGCGCGCTGGCAACTCGTTCGCTTCAACATTTCGCAGCTGACGCTCGACGCGGTCAAGCCGTTCGGGCTCGGCAATAAGGAAGCGCTGCGCTGTAAGAATATGTGGACCCTCGGCCTCGCGCTGTGGATGT
>JALYQH010000065.1 GCA_030855945.1 Pseudomonadota bacterium
CGGGATGACGGTGGATTGATACACAGCCTGCCCCTACATCATTCCCATGACCGACGACGAATCGCCTGGCCTCGGCCTCGACCTGCCCGAGATTGCCCCAAAGCCAGCGGAAACGACTCCCTACCGCGTGCTCGCTCGTAAATATCGCCCGCAGTCGTTCGCCGAACTGATCGGGCAGGACGCGATGGTGACTACGCTCGGCAATGCGATTGCGCGAGACCGCATTGCCCATGCCTTCCTCCTCACCGGCGTACGCGGGGTCGGCAAGACTTCGACCGCACGGCTGGTCGCCAAGGCGCTCAACTGCATCGGCCCGAACGGGCAGGGCGGCCCGACCATCGACCCCTGCGACATATGCGAGCCGTGCCGCGCCATCGCCGAGGGGCGCTACATCGACGTCATCGAGATGGACGCGGCCTCGCACACCGGGGTCGACGACGTCCGCGAGATTATCGAGGCGGTGCGCTATTCGGCGGTCTCGGCGCGCTACAAAATCTACATCATCGACGAAGTTCACATGCTGTCGAAGAACGCCTTCAACGCATTGCTGAAGACGCTCGAGGAGCCGCCGGCCCACGTCAAATTCCTGTTCGCGACGACCGAGGTCGGCAAGGTGCCGGTGACGGTGCTGTCGCGCTGCCAGCGCTTCGACCTGCGCCGCATCCCGGCCGAGAAACTGGTCGAGCATTTCGCCCGCGTCGCCGACCTCGAAGGCGTTGCAATCGAGCCGGACGCGCTCACCGCCATCGCCCGCGCCGCCGAGGGCAGCGCGCGCGACGGCCTGTCGCTGCTCGACCAGGCGATTGCTCACGGCGAGGGCAAGGTCACCGCCGCCGAGGTTCGGTCGATGCTCGGCCTCGCCGACCGGGGCCGCATCCGCCGCTTGCTCGGCACCGTCATCGCCGGCGACGCCACGGCGACGCTCGCCCAGCTAGACGAAGCGCACGCACTCGGCATCGAGCCCGCTGCCTTGCTGCGCGGACTGATGGAATCGCTCCACGCGATCACCCGCGCCAAGGCGGGCGCTCCCGACGACGCGCTGCAATCGGCCGAGGAACGCGAGGGTGCCCGCGATCTCGCCGCGTCGCTGGGGTGGGCCGCGATCCACCGATTGTGGCAATTGCTGCTCAAGGGCCTGACCGACGTCGGAATTGCACCCGATCCGCATGAGGCGGCGGCAATGGCGCTGCTGCGGCTGATCCACGCCGCCGATCTGCCCGATCCGGCAACGCTGCTCGCGCAGCTGACTTCGGGGGGGGGCACGACCGCGCCAAGCCGCTCCAATGCCCCCGCGCCCGCCGCCGCGCCCACCGCATCCCTGCCGGTCGACTTCGCTTCATTCATTTCCGCAATCGACACTCAGGGCCGCAAATTGCTCGCCCAACAGCTTCACGACCATGTTGGGCTGGTCAGCTTCGCGGCCGGCGAGCTGGTGCTCAAGCCGCTGCGGCCCCTGGGCGCCGATTTCACCCGCGACCTCGCGCTCGCCGCGAAGGAAGCGACCGGGCAGAGCTGGCAAATCCGCCTGACCGACGAAGGCGGGGAGCCGTCGCTCCAGCAGCAGGAAGCGATGGCCGAGGAGCGCGCCCGCGCCGCGGTGATGGGCGAGCCTGGGGTGCGGGCCTTGCTCGATCACTTCCCCGACGCCACTTTGGAATCCATATCCCGCAAGGAGGCCTGAATGCCCGACTTTGACGAAATCATGAAAATGGCGCAGCAAGCGCAGGCCGATCTTCAAAAGGCGCAGGACAATCTCGACAAGGTCGAGGTCGAAGGCGCCTCGGGCGGCGGGCTGGTCAAGGTCCGCGCAACCGCCAAGGGCCGCATCCTAGGCCTCGCCATCGACGACAGTTTGATGAGCGTCGAGGAGAAACCGATGCTCGAAGACCTGATCACCGCCGCGCTCAACGACGCCAAGACCAAGGCCGACGCCGCCGCGGGCGAGGAAATGTCGAAGATGACCAGCGGCATGGCGCTCCCGCCGGGGTTCAAACTGCCCTTCTGACGAGGCCCTTGCGCCGGCGCGCCACCGCGTCATGATGGCGCCGCCGAACAGGGGAGGCGCGTTGTGAAGCTTGGAGCAATGCAGGACTGGCCGCTGCGCGTGATGCGGCTGGTCGACCATGCCGAGCGCGAGCATGGCGACGGCGAGATCGTTTCCGCCTGGGCCGACGGCTCGGTGACGCGCACCAATTGGGGCGAAGTCGCGCGTGATGCCCGCCGCATGGCGCAGGCGCTCGAACGGCTTGGCATCAGGCCCGGCGACCGCGTCGC
>JALYQH010000140.1 GCA_030855945.1 Pseudomonadota bacterium
CCGCCTGGCACGCGCGATCGACAATCTCATCGACAATGCGATCAGCTTCTCCCCCCCGAACGGCTTGGTCGAAGTCGCCGCGACCCGGGTTGGCGACGAAATCCGTATTCGCATCGACGACGAAGGCCCCGGCGTCCCGCCCGAGCAGCGCGAAGCGATTTTCAACAGGTTTCACTCCGTGCGCCCGATGGCCGAGGCATTTGGCCGGCATTCGGGACTCGGCCTTGCCATCGCGCGTGCGATTGTCGAAGGCCATGACGGGGAGATTGACGTGACCGACCGCGACGACGCACCTTCGGGAGCTCGCTTCACGATCCGATTGGCGGCGGCCCCGCTCGAAGCGGCGCGCCCGGTATGAACCTCCGCCTCAGCTCGGAGACGATCCACGCTTCGACCGTGGCGCTTGACGAGCGCGCGGTGCTGATCACGGGCCCGTCGGGGTCGGGCAAGTCCGACCTCACCCTGCGCCTGCTCGACCGCGGCTTTGTCCTAGTCAGCGACGACCAGACGATCGTCCGCAAGACCGACGATCGACTCGTCGCCTCGCCCCCGCCAACGATTGCCGGAAAGCTCGAAATTCGCGGTATCGGCATCGTCGAAATAAATCATGTCGCCGACATGCCCCTCGCGCTGGTGGTCGAGCTCACCAGCGACATCCAGCGACTTCCCGACGACAGCCGCGAGCGGCCGATCATGGGAGTCAAATTGCCGCTGATCAGCGTCGACGCGAAGACCGCCTCGGCCGCGTCGAAGGTGGCGATGGCGCTCGATCGCCTCGGGCTCCGCTTCTGATGACCGTGGCGCGGCGCCCTTCATTGCCGCGCTTGCTCCTCGTCACTGGAATGTCGGGCGCCGGCAAGTCGACCGTGCTCGACGCGCTCGAGGACATGGGCTGGGACTGCGTCGACAATCTGCCGACCGCGCTGCTCGACGATTTCGTTCACGGCGAGCGCAGCGCGCGGCAGAAGATGCCGATCGCGGTCGGAATGGACGTTCGAAGCCGCGGCTTCGACGCCAAGAAGCTTCCGGCGCTGCTCCAGGCGGTCGAGGGAGTAACCCCAGAAATCCTGTACCTCGACTGCGCCGGGGCCGAGCTCATCCGCCGCTACGACGAAACTCGCCGCCGTCACCCGCTCGCCCCCGACCGTCCCGCCGAGGACGGCATCGCGCGCGAACGCGGGGTAACCGCGCCGCTGCGCGAACTCGCGGATGTCGTCCTCGACACCACCGACCTTAGCCCGATCGAGCTGCGCGAGGCGCTACTCCAGCGCTATGGCGGCGGCATCGACCAGCCCGTCATCACCCTCGCGTCGTTCGGCTTCGCGCGCGGCATCTCCCGAACGGCCGACCTGGTGTTCGACATGCGCTTCATCGCCAACCCGCACTGGGTCGACGAGCTTCGCCCGCAGACCGGCGAGGATGAGGCCGTCCAGGCCTATGTCACCCAAGACCCCGCCTGGGGGCCGACCATGGACCAGGTCGAGTCGCTACTGGCCGGACTCATTCCCCGCTATTGGGCGGCGGGCAAATCCTATCTGACGGTGGCGTTCGGCTGCACCGGAGGACGCCACCGCTCGGTGGCGGCGGCCGCCGAAATGGCGAAGCGGTTGCGCGGCGCGGGATTTTCGCCGATTGTGCGTCACCGTGACCTCGCCTCGCCGCCTAGCGATACGATCGAGGGACGCCCTGCGAGTATGGGGACGCTGGGACAAGACGAAGCGAGTGAGTGAATGATCGGATTAGTGCTGGTGACCCACGGCCGCCTGGCGGTCGAGTTCATCACCGCCATGGAGCATGTCGTCGGTCCGCAGGAAGCCATTGCCGGCATCTGCATCGACGCCGACGACGATATGGAGCGGCGGCGCAAGGACATCGCCGACGCGATCCAGCGCTGCGACCAGGGCGACGGCGTGATCATCCTCACCGACCTGTTCGGCGGCACGCCGTCGAACCTCGCCATCAGCCTGATGAAATCGGAAAATGTCGAGGTCATTGCTGGGGTCAATCTGCCGATGTTGATCCGGCTCGAAGGCGCGCGCAAAGCGATGAGCGTTCGCGCCGCGGTCGGTGCCGCGCGCGAGGCGGGACGCAAATATATCTCGGTCGCATCCGAAATCCTCGGCGAGGCCGCCGCTTGAGCGCCCAGTCGCGAACGCTGGAAATCACCAACCGCCGCGGGCTCCACGCCCGGGCGAGCGCCAAATTCGTCAACCTCGCCACCAACCTCGCCGCCACGGTCGAGGTCGAGAAGGATGGCAACCGGGTGTGCGGGACCTCGATCATGGGACTGATGATGCTTGGCGCGGCAATGGGCGACACCATCACCATCCACTGTAACGGCGACGATTGCGCCGACGCCATCGATCAGCTCGCGGCCTTGGTTTCGGAGCGGTTCGGGGAAGATTGATGCCCCGCCTCATCACCAGTTTCTCGAACGACACCGTCAAGCAACTCCGCAGCCTCCGCGACAAGAAAGCGCGGCGCGAAGCGGGCCTGTTCCTCGCCGAGGGGCTGCGCATCCTGGCCGAGGCGCGCGACAGCGGTCGGCTGCCGGAAATCATCGCCTATAGCGCCGCCAGCGGCGTCAACCCGCTTGCCGCCGAGATCATCGCCGAGACCGAGGCCGCCGGCGGCGACGCCATCGAGACCAGCCCCGACATCCTCTCCAAAATGTCGGGCAAGGATAATCCGCAAGCGATCCTCGGCGCCTATCGCCAGCCGGTAACCGATCTCGCGGCGCTGGACCGCTCGGCCTCGCCCTTGTGGCTGGTCGCGCAGTCGCTGCGCGATCCGGGCAATATGGGCACCATCCTGCGCACGGGCGATGCGACCGGTGCCGGCGGATTGATCCTGATCGACGACAGCGCCGATCCTTATTCGGTCGAGGCGGTGCGCGCCTCGATGGGGGCGATCTTCACTCAGGCGGTCGCGGTGGCGCGGTGGGAGGAGTTCGTGCCGTGGCTCCGCGCCGGCCCCGGCCAGCTCGTCGGCACCAGCCTCAACACGACCCAGGACTATCTCGAAACCAGCTACGAACAGCCCTGCTTCCTGCTGATCGGTAACGAAAGCCAGGGCTTGCCGCCCGCCTATGAATCCGAGTGCGACAGCCTCGTCAAAATACCGATGGCCGGGCGCGCCGATAGCCTGAATGCGGCGATGGCGGCGGCGGTCATGGCGTTCGCGATCCGCGCAGATTGGCGGAACCGCTAGCCCGGCTCGCGAGTTTGTTCCGGCATGAAAACGATTTTTGCGCTGCCGCTGCTCGCCCTCGGTCTCGCCGCCTGCGAAACCTATCCCGCCCAACCTTACGGCCCAAGCTCCTACCCAGGCCCCGTGCCCGACACGCAATCCTATCCCGGACCCGAGCCCTATCCCACCCCTTACCCCAATTCCTATGCCGAGCCCGGCAGTCCCGGCCCCGAAGCCCGGTTTCGCGCGGTCGGCACCGAGCCCTTCTGGGATCTCACCATCGGCCGGGATCTGATCTTCACCGACCGCGGCACCGGCTTGGTGGTAAGCGAACCGGCGCCGCCAGCGATCAACGGGTTCGCCGGTGAAATTTATCAGGGCCGCCGGATCAACGTGAACATCGTCCACGGCCAATGTTCCGACGGGATGAGCGACCGCATCTACCCCGATACGGTCGAAGTGCGCGTGGACGGGCGCGCCTATCGCGGCTGCGGCGGTCCGGCGGCGGCTTCCTATCCTGACGGGCGCGTCGATCCGGATGCGATCCGCGGCGTGTTCAACCTTGCCAACACCAATTGGCGGGTGGTCTCGATCAACGGCCAGCGCGTGCCGATGAGCGGCCATTATCTCAACTTCATGCCCGACCGCCTGTCGGGCAAATTGGGCTGCAACACGATCGGCGCCGGCTATCGGGTCACCGGGAACACGCTCAACGCGGGCGCACTGCTGATGACCCGCATGCTCTGCGAGAATGGAAATTACGAAGCTCAGGGCGTTGCGGTGCTCGAACAGCCGATGACGCTGGCCGAAAGCGGCGACACGCTAACGCTCACCAACCGCGCCGGAACGATCGAGCTGGTGCGGGCGCGGTAGGCGGACACCGCGAAAGGTCCCAATAGTCACGGTAACGGAGCACTTCTCCGCGCATCTAGACCGCCGCCGAATGAGCAAATCGTTCGTTTTCAATTCTGTCAAATAGCCATTCTCAGGCTTGCAGGCGAAGTCCTACATTGAAAGCAGAATCTCAAGCCGCCGCGTCGTCCTCGTTGGCCGAGGGCGGCGGCAGCACCTTGTCGTCGCCATAGCGGGCGAGAGCCTCGATTGACGGAACGGTTTCCAGCTCCTTCGCGCCGGTCTCGATGTTCATTTCCTTGAACTTTCGTCCCGTACTCAACACGTTGCGCTCGAAACTTCCGACGAACTTATTATAATTATTGACCGCCGACGACAGGCCGCTGCCGACCACCCGCAAGTGGCCGGCCGCAACGGCGAGCCGATCGTAAAGCTCCTTGCCGAGGCGTCCGATCTCTGCCGCTTCCTTGGCCAATTTCTCCTGGCGCCAGACGGCCGCGACCGTGCGGGCGATCGCGATGAGATTGGTCGGGGTGGCGAGCAGCACGCGCCGGTTAAAGGCATAGTCCCACAATTCCGAATCTTCTTCGAGCGCGG
>JALYQH010000104.1 GCA_030855945.1 Pseudomonadota bacterium
GCGAGGCCAGCACAAGATGGACTCCGCCGACGGTGATGCTGCTCGCCGCCGCGCTGCTCGCATTCGGTTTTGGTACCGACTGGTGGAGCTGGCACGCATCGGGGCTTTCGCCCGACCAGAGCGGGCAGGGCGCGACCGTCTACATGTTCCTCGCGCTCGAGGGACAGCTTCTCGCCGTGGCGGTGCTGATGGCGCTCTACCTCGCCGCGCGCACCAGCCGCGGCCTCGTCACCCGCCCGCGCAATAACACGTTCGACCTGACGACCCTGTTCCTCGTCTACACCGGCGGTCAGGGCATCGTCGCGGCGCTGCTGTCGCGTCTGTTCCCGGGCGCGATCTGATGCGCAACTGGGCGTTCATGCTCGGCGGGCTGATCGTCTGGGCGGTGCAGTTCTTCGCGCTTTATATCATCGCCAGCGTGTTCATGACGACGACGCTCTCGCGGGTTCTGACCGCGATCATCACGATCGCCTGCCTCGCCGCCGATGGCTGGCTGCTTCGGCATGCACTGGCGAAGCGAGCCGAGCGGGCCGACGACATCGCCCGCTGGCGAGCCACGCTCGCCGCGCTCGCCGCCGCCCTATCGCTGATCGCGGTCGCCTGGCAGGGCCTGCCGGCACTGCTGACCTAACCGCGTGGCCAGTGGTTATCGGATCGCGGCCATCACTGCTTCCCGACAGCCGTACCGATCACGGAATCACCGCTCCGGTCCCCTGATTGCGAAGCGGGATCGTTGCCGGCCGCGGGCCGGCCGATATGCTTGACCGCAGTCACTGAAGCCTTGGTCGCGGCGCTTCCGGCGAGGAGGCCGTTGAGCGAGCCGCCGTCCATGCCGAGTTCGGCCATCAACCCGTCAATCAGCGGTCCGCCGACGCGGTAGCGCATCGCCGCCGCGACCGCCGCATCGGCGAGGTTGCCGCTCCCGTTGCCAGCGTTTTCCATATTCCCGGAATCGCCGTGAAGGCCGCGCGCGTCGAGGATGCTGATCTTGTCGATATTTTCCATCGGCTTGCTCGCGGCGGCGATAATCGCCGGCAACGCTTCGAGCATTGCCCTTCGCACGAGCAGCGCGGTCTGTTCTTTGTTGAGAATGTTGGTTGCTTCGTTCACCGCGGCCTGTCCCGCGGCATCCACCCTGAAAGCGGCTTCGCGGCCATCGGCACGTGCCTTTTCGGCGTCGGCCTCGGCGGTCGCCCCGGTCCGGATCGCGCTGGCGCGCGCCTCGGCAGCTTCCTTGTCGGCCGTCGCCGCGACAGTGATCTGAACCGCTTCCTCCTGCGCGCGCTGAGTCGCCGCGATTACCGCGACATTCTTGTTGCGATTGGCGATTTCGGTCGCCTTGGCGGTGGCGACGCTTTCCTCGGCGCGGACCGCGAGCGCGCGCGCTTCATTGGCTGCAGCCGTGGCGGTCGATTCCTCCTCAGACTTTTGCGCAGTCTGGACCGCGGTCGTGATCCGCGCGAGTTCGATATTGCGGTCCCGCTCGATGGTCGCGGTCTGGATCGCGCCGTCGCGGACGATGGTCGCAGTCTCCATCACCTTGTCAGCCTCGGTTTGAGCCACGGTCTGCGCCTGGTTCGCGGTAATTCGCGCGGTTTCGGCGAGCCGGGTCTGCTCGGCCTCGGCGGTGGCGATCGCAGTAGACTGCTCGGCGCGGCGAGCGGCAAGCGTCTGCTCCTGGGACAGGCGCGCCTGCTCGGCAGCTTGCGCGATTTCGAGCGATTGATTGTTGGCGTCGAGGTTGCGCTGCTCGATTTCGACGCGATTGGTCGCGACGATGTCGTTGCGGATCTTCTTGCGCTCCTCGATCGTCCGGGTGAGCACCGTCAGCCCTTCGGCATCGAACGCATTATTCTCGTTGAAATGCTCGAAGGCGGTCTGGTCGAAATGCGTAATGCTGACGGATTCGAGCTGAAAGCCGTTCATGTCGAGGTCGGTCATCAGCGCTTCCTGGACCTTCTGGATGAAGTCGGCACGGTTGGCGTGGAGATGCTCCATCGTCATTGTCGCCGCGACCGAGCGCAGTGCCGAGACGAGCTTGCCGTCGAGCAATGCCTTGACGGCGTCTGGGCTATTGACCGCGTCACCCAGCGTCTGGGCGGCGGCGGCGATCGATGTCGAATCCGGCTTCACCTTAATGTGGAACAGCCCGACGACGTCGACGCGCAGCTTGTCGAGCGTGATCAGCGCGTCCTTGTTGAGACGCGACACCTCCAGCTTCACGGTGGTCAGGCGGACCTGCATCAATTCGTGGAGGACGGGGATGACCATGATCCCGCCGTTGAGGACGACCTTTTCGCCGCTGAACCCGGTGCGGATCAGCGCCACGTCCTTGGTGGCGCGGCGATACAGGCGCGTCAGAATGATCCCGATAATCGCCAACGAGAGGAGGACGATGCCGGCGTAGATGAGGATGTTGATCAAGGATGCGGGCACGATTGGCTCCTGGCGTTGAAGAAGGACGGGGCGATCACGTCGCGTGAAACGAGCTGACGTCTGCTACGGCATAGAATAGGGAACCCTCGCGGCGGACTAGCAGGCCGCTTTCCCCCTGGGCGATCACCGCGTCGTCGTCATGCGGTTCGACCATCACATAATGCGCCTGGCCGGAATGATCGACGACCTTGGCGCGCGCTGGGCGCCCGCGACTGGCGGCGCCTTCGAGGACCGTACCGCGCAGCCGCACGAGATCGTTGCTGGCGATGGCGGTCGATTCGAAACCGGGGATGATCCGCGCCAGACCGTTGGCGGCAAAGGTATTGAGCGCCAGCCCTCCGATCGCGGCTCCGCCCGATGCCAGGAGAGCTGACAAAGGCGCGCCAAGCAATGATGTCGACAGCTGCTGGATCGCGATCCCGATCACGGTGAAACAAGCAAGAAGCGAGGTCAGCCAGACGAGCACCGGCAGGTCGCCAAGTCCAAGCCAGTCGAGAAGGCCGCCGCCGTGGATTTCGCCATCCGTCCCGGACGCAATTTCAGGATGGAGGTCCAGATGGCCCAGGCCAAGCCCGATCGCCTCGATCACGCCGATCCCCAGCATGATCACAAATGCAATCGCGAAGGGAGCGTAGGGCGGGGAGAGGAGCAGCGAGAGCATCAAGGCTCAGCTTTCCGCAGGTCGGCGAGCAGCGCGTGATATTCTGCGGGCAAGGCGCGCGCCCGACAGCCGCGGACATGCTTGTCGAGCGGCCGAACTCGAACTTCGCGAAATCATTGAATAAGTCTCCCCGCAAGCCAAGCTAGCTTCTGGCCGCGGTCCCGGCAACTGCTACCTTGCGGGGACTCGAGGAGAAATGTCGAAGCTTCGCCTTGGCTCGAAAGCCGGCAGCGTAAGGGGGCCCATCGTGCGACAGGCTGTCTGGAGGAACGACCACAGAAAGGTACAATCATCCCGTCGATTCAAATGATGGCTCTTCCTTCCGATGAAGTTCGATTCTTAATGTCGTCGGCCGGGTCCCACTCCTCCCCGATATTTTGTAATCGCCCATGATACTAGGCCAGGTTACTCATACCGAAGCGCGCGGATCGGGTTGGCGCGGGAGACCTTCAATGCGTGGCCCGCGATCGTGCCCAGCGCGATGACCAGGGCCAGCACGCCGGCGATCAGGAATGGTCCTGGGCCGAGGGCGATTCTCGAGTCAAAGCCGTTCAGCCAGTCGCGCATGACCCACCAGGCGACCGGCCAGGCGATCAGATTGGCGACGATCACCGGCTTTGAAAACTGCCACGCCAGTAGCCGCACGATATCGCGGCTGCGGGCACCGAACACCTTGCGAATGCCAATTTCCTTGGTACGCCGCTCGGCGGTGAATGCGGCGAGGCCGAACAGGCCGAGGCAGGCGATGACCACGGCGAGCAGGGCGAAGGCGGCGAAGGTCTTCGCGCGGGCTTCCTCGGCGGCGTACAGTTCGGCGATGATGT
>JALYQH010000109.1 GCA_030855945.1 Pseudomonadota bacterium
AATATGGCTATTGCGAAGTCACCGGCGATCCGATTTCGCTGGCGCGGCTCGAAGCGCGCCCGATCGCGACGATGACCCTCGAAGCCCAGGAAAAGCACGAGCGGATCGAGCGGGTCTCGCGCGACGATTGAAGTGTGGCTTTGGTGAAGCGCTGCTCCGGCGGGCCGGAGCCGTCTTGCTGAACGCTAGTGGCCGGTGATCGCGTCTTTCAGTCGCAACTTTTCTTTCTTGAGGCGATGGAGCAGGTCGTCGTCGGGGTGGGGGCGGTGCTCCTCGCTGTCGATCTTGGCGTGGAGCGCCGCATGCTTTGATGCGAGGGCCTCGACTTGTCCTTTGTCCATCGGTCAATTTCCTTTCGTTGGCTGGCGCGTGACAGTGGTGTGAATAAATCACGAAATGCTTCGCTTGTCGCTATCGTTCCGCATCGGCTCGGCGGGCGGGGAGCGCGGTCTGGCGGGAACGCGCCGCGGATGACGGCGAAGCGCATCTGGGCTAGGATGAGCCGATGAACGACGACGACCCGCTCGAGATGCTGGCCTATTTGAAAAACGAGCATCGCCGCCTCGACGACGATATCGAGCGGATGCGCGAGTCGGGCAATTGCGATCAACTCGAGCTCGCCCGGATGAAGAAGCGCAAATTGCATTTGAAAGACGAAATCGCGCAACTCGCCGACCGCATCACCCCGGATATCATTGCCTGACCTGTCCTTCGATGGGACAATAAGGGGTAACGGCGAGCCGGAGCACGCCGCCGGGCGTTTCCCTCTCGATATGGGCATGGCACAAGGTGTGGGATGAGCGACTCGATCAACATCAGCGGCGAGGACCTTGAGCCGCAGGCGCGGATCACGCCGCGGCTGATCGATTCGCTTTACACCGAGGCGATGCTGCTCGCCGACGAAGCGCGCGCTTATTTCGACGAGGGCGGGCGCGACGACCGCCAGGCGCTCGAGCCGTTCGCGCGGGTCGGCTTTGCCTGCGAATCGCTGAAGGTGACGACGCGGATCATGCACATCGTTGCCTGGCTGCTGACCCAGCGCGCGGTCGAGACCGGCGAGATCCACGCCGCCGACGGGCGCCGTCCCGAGCGCCGGCTCGGTCATGCCAATGTCAGCGATCCGATCGTTATCGCGCAGCTTCCACCAAAGGCGCAACGCCTGGTCACCGCCAGCAGCGACCTTTATTCGCGGGTCCAGCGCCTCGACGAGGGCCAGCTCGCCGACGAGCCGGCGCAAAGTCCCGCCCGGGCGCTAATGGGGCGGCTCGAGCGCGACCTCATCTGGAACCGCAAGGCGTGAGGCCTTAGGGTCGCGAGATGCGGCCGTTCATTTTCAATCCCGGACCCAAATTATTGTCAGGCGAAGGCAGCGCTGCGGGGCTGGCCGAGCGTCTCCCGGACGGACCGTGCCTGTTCGTCACCGACCGCGACGTAGTGCGCCTCAAGCTGACCGATGCTTGCCGCGCTGCGCTCGAAGCCGGGGGGCGGGAGGTGGTCCTGTTCGACGGGGTTGAGGCCGATCCGTCCAAGGCAACGCTGCTCTCTGCGGTCGAGGCCGGGCGTGCGGCGGGCGCGACCCATGTTCTCGGGTTCGGCGGAGGCAGCCCGATGGATGTCGCCAAGCTTGCCGCTTACCTGCTCGGATCCAAGGACGATCTCGACTCTATTTGGGGCGTCGGCCTCGCCACCGGACGAAAGCTTCCGCTGGCCCTCGTTCCGACCACTGCTGGCACGGGCTCGGAGGCGACTCCGGTGGCGGTCATAACCTGCGAAGGGAGCGAAAAGCGCGGCGTCAATTCGCCGGCGCTGATCGCCGACTGGGCCGCGCTCGACGCGTCATTGACGTTGGGCATGCCGCGCGCCTTGACCGCCGCGACTGGAATCGACGCGATGGTCCATGCGATCGAGGCCTTCACCTCGGCCAAGGCGAAGAATCCGCTGTCGGACCTCTATGCGGTCGAAGCGCTCAAGCTGCTGTCGGCCAATTTGCTTATCGCCTGCGATCGGCCGACCGACATGGCGGCGCGATCGGCGATGCTCCTCGGCGCGCATCTCGCCGGGCTTGCATTCGCCAATGCGCCGGTGGCGGGGGTCCATGCGCTGGCTTACCCGCTCGGCGGGATTCACCACCTACCGCACGGCCTGTCGAATGCGCTGATGCTTCGCCATGTCCTGCAGCACAATGCCGAGGCGGCGCGCGACGATTATGCCGAGCTGGCGACCATCCTCACGCCCGAATGCGCCGGGCAGGGGAGCCAGGCGCGCTGCGCCACGCTGATCGACCGGCTCGACACGCTGGTCGTCGCCAGCGGGATCGCTCCGCGGCTGCGCGACCATGGCATTGCGCCAAGCGACCTACCCCTGCTGGCGAGCGAGGCGATGAAGCAGCAGCGGCTGCTGGTGAACAATCCGTGCGCGATCGATGAAGCCGACGCGCGGCGGCTGTACGAAGCGGCGTGGTGAGCCGCGCCGAACCGCTCGGCCGCGCCGCATTCAAGGCGTGGCGCGTGTTCGCGACCCGCTGGGCGGACAATGATGCTTATGGCCATGTCAACAACACCGTCTTTTACCAATGGTTCGACAGCGCGGTGAATGGCTGGCTGGTCGATGCCCGGCTGCTCGATATCGAGGATGGCGAACCGATCGGGCTGGTGGTCGAAACCCGCTGCAGCTTCTTCGAGCCGTTGAGCTTCCCAAGGCCGGTCGAAGTCGGGATCGCGGTCGCGCAAATCGGCACGTCGAGCGTGCGCTACCGGGTCGGGATCTTCGACGTCGGGGCCGCGCGGACCGCTGCGCATGGCGAATTCGTCCACGTCTATGTCGATCGCTCAAGCCGGCGTCCGATGCCGCTGTCCGACCAATGGCGGGCAAAGCTTGGCGAATTAGCCTAGTCGCGCCTTCGCCGCCGCATATTCGCGCGCCAGTCGATCGACCAGTTCTGCCGTCGGCACGATCCTGTCGATGACGCCGATGCCCTGGCCGGACCCCCAAATGTCGCGCCATGCCTTGGCGCCGCTCGCGCTCTCGAAGTTCATCGCGTCGGCGCCCGGCGCGTCGAGTTTTTCCGGATCGAGCCCGGCGGCGACGATCGAGGCGCGCAGATAATTGCCGTTGATACCGGTGAACAGCGCCGAATTGACGATGTCGCCGGCGCCACCATCGACGATGCCTTGCTTATAATCGTGGCTGGCGCGCGCTTCGGGCGTGGCGATGAATGGCGAGCCGATATAGGCGAAGTCGGCGCCCATCGCCTGTGCCGCGAGCACCGCGCCGCCAGTGGCGATCGCGCCCGACAAAGCGAGCGGCCCGTCGAACCACTGGCGGATTTCCTGGATCAGCGCGAACGGCGACCATTTGCCGGCATGGCCGCCGGCGCCGGCGGCGACAGCGATGAGCCCGTCAGCGCCTTTCGCGATCGCTTTCAGCGCGAAGCGGTTGTCGATGATGTCGTGGAGGGTGATCCCGCCCCAGCCGTGGACCGCATCGTTGAGTTCGGCCCGAGCGCCGAGCGAGGTGATCACCAGCGGCACCTTATATTGCTCGCAGGTCGCCATGTCGGCCTCGAACCGGTCGTTCGAGCGGTGGACGATCTGGTTGACCGCGAACGGTGCCGAGGGTGCGCCCGGATGATCGCGGTCGTGGGCGGCGAGTTCCTCGCGGATCTGATGAATCCACTCGCCCAGCTGGCTCTGCGGCCGGGCGTTGAGCGCGGGGAAGCTGCCGACGATGCCCGCCTTGCACTGGGCGATGACGAGATCGGGATTGGAAACGATGAACAATGGCGCGCCGAACGCCGGCAGGCGCAGGCTCGAGAGGATCGCGGGGACGCTCATAGTCTCTCCTCAGGCAGGCCGTGATATTCCCTGTACCATCGGACGAAGCGTGGAATACCTTCCTCTATGCTGGTCGTGGGCGCGAAGCCATGGTCGCGCTCGATCGCGCTGATGTCGGCGTAGGTGTCGCGGACGTCGCCGGGTTGCATCGGCTGCTGGTCGAGCCTGGCCGTGCATCCCGTCGCGGCTTCCAGCAGCCGGACCATGTGGAGCAGTTCTTCGGAGCGGCTGTTACCGATATTGTATATGGCGTGGGGCGAGCTGCTCCCGCCCGCCTTGGCTGCGCCGTCGTCGGCGGGTGGGGCGTCGAGGCAGGAGACGACGCCGCGCACGATGTCGTCGATGAAGGTGAAGTCTCGCCGCATCTCGCCTTTATTGTTGATCGTCAGGGGTGAGCCTTCGAACAAGGCCTTGGTGAAAATCCACATCGCCATGTCGGGGCGCCCCCACGGGCCATAGACGGTGAAAAAGCGAAGCCCGGTCATCGGCAGGCGGAACAGATGCGAATAGCTTTCGGCCATGAGCTCGCCCGAGCGCTTGGTCGCGGCGTAAAGCGAGACCGGCTGATCGACGCGGTCCTCGACACGGAACGGCAGGCTTTGATTGCCGCCATAAACCGACGATGAGCTGGCGTAGACGAAGTGGCGAACCTGGCGGGCTCGTGCCAGCTCGAGCATGTTGACCTGCCCGACGAGGTTGGAGCGGGCATAAGCGAGCGGATTGACCAGGGAGTAGCGCACCCCGGCCTGCGCGCCGAGATGGACGATGCTTTCAAAGCGGTGACGCGATTCGAACTGGCCGAGCGCCTGCTCGTCGCCAAAATCGACCTGGTCGAACGCGAACGCTTTGCCGCACGAGCGCAGCGCGGCGACCCGGGCATGTTTGAGCGCAGGGTCGTAATAGTCATTAAGGCTGTCGATCCCGACGACCTCCTCGCCGCGTGCGAGCAAAGCCTTGGCCACGGAAAAGCCGATGAAACCCGCGGCGCCGGTCACGAGGATGGTCATGCGGGTTCGTCCTAGCGGGACAAATGCCGGCAGGCGAGGGGGCCAAGGCGGTTTTCGCAACCAAATCCCGTCCGTGCCGGGCCATGCAAATCAGGGTTCGAGGGGCCGCCGCCGCCCCGCGGTACGCCAATGCTGGGTCGCCCACCCGCGCCGCGCGAGCCAGTCGACCGCCGAGCCAAGCCACTGCGCGCGCCTGGCCGCGATCGGCGGCCACGAGAGTGGATCACCTCCGGTCCACGGCAGGAAGGGGGTGCGTCGGCAATAGGCCCACAGCTCGACCCGGACCGTCGGCCGATCGGAATCGGCGCGGGCATGAAAGCCGCAGGTGTCGATTGCAACCAGCGTATTGGCCGGGACGCAAAATCGGGTGGGCGGCGGAAGGCCGAGCCCTGGCAGCTCCTCGAGAGAAACGCGAAGCGATCCGCGGCGCGACAAATGATTGTCGTCGGCCATGATGCCGACACTCTTGCGATGCTCCCAAGCGGCGCGCTGGTCCGTGAGACGGTGCGATCCGGCGACATAGGTCAACGGGCGCCCGTCATCATGTACGTCGGTGAGGAACAGCCACGCCTTGAGCGAAGGATGGAAGGTGTCCGAATGCAATTCGAGCTGGGGATCGGGAGGACCTTCGGCAACGCCGGCCGCGATCGTCTGGATGTAGTAGAGTGGCGCGCTGCGCGTGCTCCCGACATAGGCCATCACGCCTTTCCAGCGCGGGCTGTCGAGCAGAGCAGCAAGCTGCGGAAAGCGCCGGCGTAGCACCGGGCCGACCGGGGACCGACGAGTGACCGTGTCGCCTTGCTGATGCTCGCGGCACTCGAGCTCGGCGCCGAGGATCGACGACTGGAGGTGGCGAAATGTGTCGTCGGGCAGGACATTGCGGATGACGATGAAGCCATCGCGTTCGAACTGCTCGCGCAACTCGTCGGGGATGAGCTTCGCAAGGCGCGCCCGCCGCATCCGCGCCATGGCGTGCGCCATTTTCAATCGGAAGACGTGCAATCCGGCGCGGTTGAGGCGCTGTGAACCGAGGATCGGATTATCCGCAAAGCTCTTCGCGCCGGTGAGCAGGGAGAGGAGCCAGAACGGCGTGCGCCACCATCGCATCAGGCGGCGAATAGATGACATCGAGAATGTGGAGCGGCTGCGGGGATTCATGATGCGATACCGACGCCAGTCGCCTGCGGCCGTTGAGAAGGACAGCGGCTGTCGCGGTTGGACGGCCATGTCAAACGGCTTCTTAGGCCAACCCGGCGAGTCGGTCGAACGGGCCGCTCGAACTCGGTGAAAAGAA
>JALYQH010000117.1 GCA_030855945.1 Pseudomonadota bacterium
GTCCGCCGGCTCTACCTCGGCGAGAGCTTCGCGCTGTAGCGCGGGGGGCATGATCCATGGGGCTCGGCCCGCGTCTCGACATCAGGGTTTCGCAGTCGCTGGTGATGACCCAGCAGCTCCAGGCGGCGATCAAGCTGCTGGCGCTGTCGAACCTCGAGATCGAGGCGGTGATTGCTGAGGAATTGGCCAAGAACCCCTTGCTCGAAGCGCGCCCCGGCGAAGGCGGCAGCGCGAGCGAAAGCGTGATCGTCCGCGAGGACCGCGAAACCGGCGACACGGCCGGCGATCCGACGGGCTCCGACGAGCTGATCGCACGGCTCGGGGGCGCCGACGACAGTCCGCTCGACCATGACTGGCGCGAGGCGGCGCGCGAGACCGACAGCTTTGCCGATGTCGGCAGCGGGTCGGGTAGCGACGAAGCGTTCGATTTCGACCGGCTCGAAGCGGGCGACGACGGCCTCAGCGAGCATTTGATGGCGCAATTGCACGGTTCTGGCGGGACCGTAGGCCGCATTGCCGAAGCGATCGTCCACGAACTTGAGGAAACCGGCTATCTCGACACGCCGCTTACCGTGATTGCCGAAGCGACCGGGGCAAGCGCGAAGGAGGCCCAGCAGGCGCTGGCGCTGGTCCAGTCGCTCGACCCGCCGGGAATCGCGGCGCGCAGCCTCGAGGAATGCATTGCGCTCCAGGCGCGGGCTGCCGACCGCTACGACCCGGCGATGGCGCGGCTGATCGCCAACCTCGACCTGCTCGCCAAGGGGCGGATGAGCGATCTTCGGCGGATCTGCGGAGTCGATGAGGAAGACCTTGGCGACATGGTGCGCGAGCTGCGCGCCTACGACCCCAAGCCGGGCTGCCGCTTCGTGTCGAAAGAGCCCGAAGGGATCGTCGCCGACGTGTTCGTGCGCCGGACTCGGGACGGCTGGTCGGTCGAGCTCAACAATGAAGCGCTGCCGCGACTGCTGCTCAACCGCCGTTACCATGCCGAATTGAAGGCGGGTGCCAAGGACAAGGCGTCGAAGGCATGGCTCGGCGATTGCGTCGCCAGCGCCAATTGGCTGGTGAAAGCGCTTGATCAGCGCGCGCGGACGATCGTCAAGGTGGCGAGCGAGATCGTGACCCGCCAGCAGGGCTTCTTCGAACAGGGCATCGCGGCGCTTCGACCGCTGACGCTGGCCAAGGTCGCCGAGGCGATCGAGATGCACGAATCGACCGTCAGCCGGGTGACCTCGAACAAATATCTGGCGTGCGACCGCGGGCTGTTCGAGCTCAAATATTTCTTCGCGTCGGGGGTCGGGCACGACGATGGCGAGGGCGCGGCGGCGGGGTCGGTCAAGGCAGCGATCGGCAAGCTGATCGCGGCGGAAACCGAGATTTTGAGCGACGATACGCTGGTCGACTTGCTCAAGGCGCAGGGGTTCGATCTCGCCCGCCGCACCGTCGCCAAATATCGGGAGGCGATGGGCATCGGCTCGTCGATCCAGCGGCGGCGGCAGAGGAAGATGGCGGGGGGCTAGGCCGGCGAATGGTCCCAATGGTCGCACTGACGACGCGATTTTTTCCAGTCGATCCGCAACGCGACGGGCAGGTGGACGAGGATTTTTCCAGCGGTTTCAAATAGCCTTGGCCGTGCTGGCAAATCTATTCCTACATTACCAGTCGCTTTTCGCCGCCGATCACAACGCCAGCCGCGCCCATACCGGAAGATGGTCGCTTGCCTTGCGCGCTTCGGGGCTGGCGTGGACCCCGGCCGCCTCGATCCGCAGGCAATTTTCGACGAGGATTCGATCGAGCGAGGCGATCGGGCGGCGGGCGTGGAAGCTGGGGCCGGTCGGAGCGGTGCGGAAGCCGTCGCCGAACTCGCCGAGGCAGCCGCCGGCCACGCGCCATTCGTTGGTGTCGCCCATCAGCACGGTCGGCATCGGGCGGTGACGCCGGGCGATATGCTCGATGATCGTGCGGACCTGCCGCCGCCGCCACAGACCGCTGAGGTCGAGGTGCATTCCGATAACGCGTAACTCGGTCCCGCGGACGATGAGTTCGGCCATGACCGCGCCGCGGGGCTCGAGCGTGGGAAGATGCAATGCGTCGACTCCGGTGACCTCGATGTCATGCTTCACCAGCAGCGCATTGCCGTGCCAGCCGAGGTTGCGGGTGGTGAGACCGAGCCGATTTTCGATCCGCTCACCGAATGGGAAGGCATGGGCAAGCCGCGAATGGCTGACCCCGAATTCGACCGGCTTGTAGAGGCCGTGGCTGTCGATCAGCCCATGCGGCACCGCCGAGGCTCGCGTCCCGAACCTCTTGTCCGCCTCCTGCAGCGCGACGATGTCGGCGTCGATTTCCTGGAGAACGTGCAGCACTCGGTCGGGGCGTCGTCGACGGTCGGTGCCGACGGCCTTGCGCATGTTGTAGGAGGCGACGGTGATGGTGGGGGACGGCATTGGCGGTTCAATAGCGCGGAAGCGGCGATGTTCCGAGGGGACATTCTTGCTGCTTGCTTTCCGATCATGTATATACGGTGTGTCTACGGAGGTCGCAGTGAATCAGTATGTCAAGAAATGGGGCAATAGCGCGGCCGTGCGTATCCCCGCCGCAACCCTCGCGGCGGCCGGCATGAAAACCGACGATGCGGTCGACGTGCGGGAGGAAGACGGCCGAATCGTGATTGAGAAAGCTCAGCCCGCCCCGGTTACACTGGAGTGGCTGCTGGAAGGCGTGACTCCGGACAATATTCATCCCGAGATCGACTTCGGCCCGCCGGTGGGGAAAGAGATTTGGTGGTAGCGCGCGGCTGGGTGCCGGACGCTGGCGACATCATCTGGATCGATTTCGATCCGCAAGTCGGTCACGAAC